>JAHZIU010000122.1 GCA_022601315.1 Betaproteobacteria bacterium | reverse complement strand
GTCACAAACGCTCATCAAATTAGACAAGCTTTGTAAGAGTTACCATCTGGATGATGCGAATGGCAAAGCCATCAGCACTCAAGTTTTATTTGATGTCGATCTTAATATCCAGAAAGGTGAGTTTGTCGCCATTATGGGGCACTCCGGTTCTGGAAAATCGACCTTGATGAACATTTTAGGCTGCCTGGATACTCCTACCAGCGGTTCGTATTGGCTGGCGGAACGTAATGTCGCAACACTTTCAAATGATGAACTGGCTACTATTCGTAATCAACATATTGGTTTTGTATTCCAGGGTTTCAATCTACTAAAACGTATGACGGCATTGGATAATGTAGCGACACCGTTGCTCTACGCCGGGATAAACCGCAAAAATAGCCGTCAACGCGCATTAGAACAACTACAACGTACGGGCCTGGAAAGATTCACTATGCATCACCCCAATCAACTTTCAGGCGGACAACAACAACGTGTTGCGATTAGTCGCGCATTAATCAATAACCCTTCATTGCTTCTTGCTGACGAACCAACCGGTAATCTGGACTCACAAACCAGCGGAGAAATTATGACCCTATTTGAGAAACTGAATAAAGAACAGGGAATTACCATAGTACTGGTTACCCATGAAGACGATATTGCCGCCTATTCCAATCGATTAATCCATTTAAAAGACGGTGTTGTCATTTATGATAGACGTAACAATCCTTAAAATTTCAGAACCACGCAAGATTAAAATTATGACCGCTATAAACTCATACAATTGGCACCTATCTAACCTGTACAATTTCTTCTCAACATAATCCTAAAATCCTCAGTTGATCGCTTTATCAAAGGATAATCACGTGAAACAAACAAATTATTATACTAAATGCCACTCACCATTAAGGTGAACCACGCTATGATGCTTATTGCACACTGTGTTTTATTCTTATCTACGCTGCAACTTATTGTAATGAATTGTTATTACGTCTCAATGCTTGTTGCCAGAAATAAACAACAATACGCTCTAAACACCATCCAACCGAGGATTCTAGGATAATGAATCTGCTCGCCATTATTGGGGAGGCACTCCGCGCTTTACGCCTTAACCGACTGCGTACCGGCCTGACAATGCTTGGTATGATTATTGGTGTGGCTGCGGTTGTCTTAATGTTATCTATTGGCCAAGGCGCACAAACTAAAATCAACCAGTCTATCGCCTCCATGGGGAGCAATCTTTTTCTTGTTGTGCCAGGTGCTACATCTTCAGGTGGATTAAGTTTTGGCAGCGGCAGCATTAAAACATTGACCATCAGTGATGCGCAAGCAATCGCTGAATTACCCGCTGTCAGCGCAACCAGTCCCGTAATTTCCGGCACTGCGCAACTGAATTATTCCGCCAAAAACTGGAGCACAGTAATCACCGGCACCACCCCTGATTATTTTGACGTAGGTAATTGGGAATTTGAATCAGGCACCGCTTTTTCCGAGTCAGATTTACGTTCCGGCGCCCGGGTTGCGATACTCGGTGCAATGACCGCTGAAAATCTATTTGGGGCAGTTGATCCGGTTGGTAAAACAATGCGCATCACCAACCGTCCTTTTTTGGTTGTCGGTGTACTGGCAGCCAAAGGCCAAAGTTTGAGTGGACGAGATCAGGATGATAATGTTTTTATACCGATTACCACCAGTGAGCGCCAAATAACCGGCAATCAGTTTCCCGGCTCTATTCGATACATGCTGGTACAAGGACAATCAGCGGAAACAATGGATGAAGCTGAAAATGAAATCATACAATTACTACGGCAACGTCATCGAATTTCAGATGGTATGGAAAATGATTTTACCGTACGCAATTTAACCGCAATTGCCAATGTTGCCACAGGTGCAGCCAAAATCATGTCCATAGTACTTGGCTCCATCGCATCTGTCTCACTTCTGGTTGGTGGCATCGGGATTATGAATATCATGCTAGTATCCGTCACTGAACGTACACGGGAAATAGGCATTCGCATGGCAATTGGCGCCAATCGACGTGCTATCCTTACACAGTTCCTGCTGGAAGCCATGATGATTTGTATCATGGGTGGCCTGATCGGCGTAATTCTGGGTATTGGCGGCGCTTGGTTGGTCAGCGAAATGGCTGATATGTTGATTGTTATTACTTCAGGTATGATTGGCTTGGCTTTTTTCTTCGCTTCTGCAGTTGGGATATTCTTTGGCTTTTATCCCGCTAAAAAAGCGGCATCACTCAAACCTGTTGATGCACTGCGCCATGAATAACAAAATTAGAAATTATAATTAAAAGAACTAAACATGCAGCAAATAATACGCTTCTTCGTGAAGAACCTTATCAAACTTCAGTTTATAGTTACTTTACTTCGGTACTATTTATCAGAAAGTAATCTGAAATGGGAAAAAGGAAGTAACTCATGACAAACAAAGACCGACCTACTTCTGAGTTCCTCGCAATCGTCGTCGTAAAAAATAGAAACGACAGCATGACTATCGGTGAGATTAAGAACATACTGGATGAACGGGGCTTTGGTGTTTTAATGGCCATTGCCGCCTTGCCACTTTGTCTCCCAGTGCCTGTTCCGCCTGGCTACACAACATTTTTCTCCATTCCACTGTTTATTTTCTCGTTACAAATGATATTTGGCATGCGTGCACCCTGGTTACCTGAGTGGATAGAAAAAAAATCAATTAAACGCGAAAGCTTTGAAAAACTAATTACCCGAGCAAATCCTTGGTTACGTAAAATAGAAAAGCATTTACAACCTCGTCTAACATACATCAGCGTGCATACTTGGGAAAGAATTATCGGTGTTTTTTCTTTTGTGTTCGCATTATCTATATCCCTACCCATCCCTTTGACCAATTTCCCGCCTGGTTGGGGAATACTGATCATGTCCCTGGGACTACTCAGTAAAGACGGAATTACCATACTTATCGGCATGATCGTAGGTACCATCGGCGTGGGTATTACCATGATTGTTCTGGCATTGTTATGGATGGGTATGTCTTTGCCAACTTTTTATTAGCAAGTACGTAGAATCAGTCACGCTAGCAATTTGTGGAAAACCATGTTGCAATTTCATATTCTTTTTTTGCAAGTGTAATGCCGTGTTTTAAAAACTTTTTGGCTGCCTTCTGTTATTTTTTTATATTCCGCAAACCAAAAATGACAAATAATTCATTATATTCAGCTGGTTGCTCTTCCAAAGAAATTAAAACCACAACTAATAAATTTCTCTAAAAAAATACTTGATTCCTACCAAATCAAGACTATAATGCGGGAATTTTCAACGCTAGCAAATATAGGAAATAAAATGCCTATTAAAGATAACTTTTCTGCGCCCGCTGACTTAGTCAACACTCATATTCCCGTTACGTAGCCATCTTCAAAGGAGAATAACGCATGCTCATTCCAATTTCTTCCGCTGCTCTGCGAGAAAACACCCAATTTGAAAATTTATTTGATACACATCCTGAAGTCAGCCTGAATTTCAAACATATCCAGGAACAGTTATTAAACGGATATCACAAACCTTTTTTGTTAGTTGACAGTAGTATTATCCGACATAAAGCACGTCGATTTAAAGCTGCATTGCCACGCGTTCACCCGCATTATGCTGTTAAAGCCAATCCTGATCGCCGTGTAATAGAAACAATGATAGAAGAAAATGTCAGTTTTGAAATTGCTTCGAGTACTGAATTGGATCTTCTCCTTGCATTAGGTGTTCCTGCGGCCGAAATCTTTTACAGTAACCCTGTAAAATCGAGAGCCTATTTGGAATATGCAGCTTCTAAAGGAGTTGAATGGTATGTTTTAGACAGCGCTGAGGAACTGCGTAAGATTGTTAGCGTTAAAGCAGATGCCAAAATGTATTTGCGCATTGACACACCTAACATTGGCAGCGATTGGCCACTAGCTGGAAAGTTTGGCACACACCTGACTGATATTAAAGAGATTATTACTGAAGCAACGACACTTAATGCAGATCTTGCAGGCGTTACGTTTCATGTCGGTTCACAATGTCGTAATCCACAAAATTGGCGCGTCGGCATTGAACGTGCCATAAAAGTATTTAGTGATATGCGTACTGCTGGCCTTAATCCACGCTTATTGAATATTGGCGGTGGCTATCCAGTACGTCATACCAAACCAATTCCTTCCATTGACGTCATCGCAGATGTTATCAACGAGGCAATTAATCACTTACCCAAACATATACGAATTATTGCTGAGCCAGGTCGCTATCTCGTTTCCGATTCGGCCTATTTCGTTTGCCGTGTTGTAGGCACTGCCACACGCAATGGAAAACGATGGATGTACTGGGATGCGGGGATGTTTGGTGGTGTCATTGAAGTAACAGAGGGACTGCACTACGAAATTCTTACTGATCGCAAGGGCAGTAACATCTCCTGGTCAATCGCGGGACCAACTTGTGACTCCGTAGATGTTTTGATGCAAGAAGTACTATTGCCTCATGATATTCAAGAAGATGATTTTATTTATATTCCAAATGCTGGCGCATACACAACAGCCTACGCCAGTAATTTTAATGGGTTTCCATTACCCGATGTATTTGTGATTTAGTACTTATCTCAGCGCTTGCTGATAAAACGGTAACATACCTTCAGAACATGGTGTAACGATCAATTAAATTCACGCCACCATGTTTAAATTTTACGAGCTATAAACATTAGATTTTACGGTCAAGTATCACAAAATGGTACGCCAACCCGTCTTTGTTATTGTCCTGATGTCGTTCACGAGCTGACTCTCGCCAATCATCTGGATTAAATTCAGGAAAAAAAGTATCGCCCTCAAAATCACTTTGAATTTCCGTTATATACATACGATGACATAGTTTTAGGGTTTGCTGATACAGTTCAGCGCCGCCAATAATAAAACACTCTCTATTTGTAATACCTGATGCTTTGCTCCTCTCCAATGCTTCTTCTATTGAATTAACTATCGTTGTACCTGGCGCTTGAAAATTTGATTGTTTCGTTACGACAATATTAGTTCGTCC
>JAHZIU010000121.1 GCA_022601315.1 Betaproteobacteria bacterium | reverse complement strand
GTACCAAAAAGACCGTTTGTGCCGTCAATGTAGGTGCCCAAATTAGACGTTGTGGGATCAGTAAAATTTCCATTGTTATTAAACGCAAAACCAAGATCATCCATAACCTCGCCAAAATAAACGCTAATGCCGAAATCTATCTGTGAGGTAATGTCGACAGATAGCACGTCATTTGCCTGGGCTGTGAAAGTCCAAAAATCTACGCGGTTGCCCGCAGGGCTTTCTGTGATCCAGCCATTATCAGAATTGATAGTATCAGTGAACGTGCCGCCACCTGTGACATCGCCTGTGATTGTGGCCTGTGCTGTTGTTCCAATGGTTAATACTGTAAATAAAAACAAAGAAGCTAAAATTAGTTTCATCGAAGAATATTTCATCGACGACCTCCAATAAGTTAATAGGTAATAGGTAATAGAAAACTTTTTATAGTTGGAGGCACATGCAGAAATAGGTTTTAGCCGTGTTGCAGACACAATCTAATGTGTGTTTGTCCGCAAGATGTAACCGATTTGCATGTGCCTCGAAGAACAGTTTTTTACAGCGCCCCTTTTTCCCATGGGCCGGTAATTGCAAATGTCACACCGGGTGATTGGATATTGACAAATAACCAACGGCCGTAAAAAGTCGCGCCTGCCAGCTCTCTGCTGGTAAAGCTTTTGCGGCTTGAGCCATCGGTAGATTCGCCAACAGTATCCCAAAAGAATGCTTGCGTGCCTGGATACACAGCATCAATTGCTGCCAAATCACCTTGGTCAAGATGGATGCGGTTTTCAAGAAAGGGGAATGTGTTGCCTGACTTGGTTAAGGCGACACAGCGTTTTGGGTTTGAACCGCCATCCTCACACATTAAAATTGAACCGCGCGGGCTTACAGCGATATTGTCCGGGCCGTCAACTTGCGTGACCGCATTTGTTGATTCAAACAATATTGTGAGTGTTTCTTTACGAGGGTCGTAGCAGAAGATCTGGCCAAGATTAGCTGTGCCACCGGAAGTGGAAACAAAATAAATTTTGCCTTCGTCGTACCAGCAACCTTCGCCACGTTCGATGATTGCGGCATCGGTTGCTTGATCAAAGCAGCGCGCAGTTTGCGCATCAGGGTCGGATACTTCTTGCCAGGTAACATCCCAAACTGAGCCCTCGATGAGTCCACCACGTAAATCGACACGAGGTACGCCGTCAAGGACCATGGCATAAAGTTTACCGCCAGATTTTAAGTCACTCCATTTGCCGGCTGGTTCAAATTTATAAAATGCTGAGGAACCGGCATCCTCGGTTTCATATACGAAACCAGTGGCCGGATCAACGGCAGCAGCTTCGTGTGAGAAACGACCCATTTCGCGGATTGGTTGACCATCTGAAACGCCGAAGCCAGGCACTTCAAAAACATAACCGTGATTAAAACCTTGTGGGCCTTCTCCCCAGGCATGAAATGTTTCTTCACAAGACAACCAGGTGCCCCAGGGCGTTGCACCACCGGCACAATTGCGTATCGTTCCGCCAAGACTGTTCCAGCTGGAGAGAAACTCACCGCTGACAACATCAAATATCAAATTACCTGTACCGCCGTGTTGGGCATCGTTGTATACACCAATGCCGCCAAGAGGATGTGACTTATTGGACTCACCCTCAGATTGTTCGTAGTTGCGTACCAATGCAATCGTATTTCCACGTGCTGCAACCACTGCCATACCGTCATGATCGGTTGGGGTGTGGTTTCCGTCACTTTTAAGCTGACCGGTCCAGCCATATGAGGTATATTCAAAACCCTCCGGCAGGGCCAGTAAGAAAAGGCCGGTCGCGTTGTCTGCAACGGGTGATAACGGACCATAGTCATCCGTAAAAGGTAAGCTTGCGGCCAGCGCATGATTTGAAGCCAGCGCAGCAAATGCACTACTTGCCGCTAGCGTAGAACTACCTTTTATAAATTCGCGGCGATTAACAATAAATTCAATTTTTTCTTCTGAATCTGGAATAAATGCAAGATTTTTTTCCATAATGATCTGTCCCTTTGAGTATTTATAAGTAAGAGTTTGTTATTAACTGTGAAATACTTTCCACGCCGATCATTATGTGCAGGAGACTGTTACCAGGAATAGACAGTTTTATGAATCTTTGTTGACACGAATATTAATTGGCTTACTGACGGCAATTTGGCAATTGAGGTAGTTGAACATGAAGTTCATGAAGAATCCTCAGTTGAACGCTTTATCATGAACGCTATTATCAATAGGCAATTTCATGACACCATTCAACTGAGGGTTTTAGGATTATTTAAGATTCATACAATTGGCATAATAAGTGACCGTTGCAGGCCAATCAGAGAATACGCCGATAACCCCCACCTGTTGTGCCAGAACATCAAGCATATTCATGACATCACCATCCCCATCAATAAGATCGCTTGCGGTTTGATAATACCAACCGCCACCGTTTTGCAGTAAACCGGAGCGTTCGAGTGTCCAGGTAATAATATCAAGACCCGCCGATTTGGCTTTCTCTGCATAAATAGACGGTTTGATTTCTCCGGCCTCGGACTGCACAAGCATCCACATGGGCGGCGCAATGATTTGAATCCCATTTGCAGCCAATTCTTCCATCGTGGGAGACCAGGTATTGGGGTCAGTGTGGACGAATGTTGAGTCATCGTAACGACCGTCAAGGAATACCGCTTGCTCTCCGTACACAGCAGTTGATGGCTTATTAATCCAATAAAGTACATCATCCAGATTAAATGATTGTGGCCATACATTTCGAGGGCGGATACCCGCTTCGATATATTCATCAATCATTTTTTGTGCGTATATTTTTTGACTGCCAAAAATTGCATTGATATCGTCAATGTTTCCCACTTTTAATTCAGGTGTCATTTTCCGGCGCAGGTTATTGAACAGTTCAATGCTTTCTTTGTGGCTGATTAAAGTACCATTGCCCGAGTATAAATCCGTGCGGAAATTCGGCGTGCTATCAAAGTATTCTTGCAATGTTTCCGCATTTGCATTACCTGCGTCCATCTTGCCTTTTAGTGATTTAAACTCTGCCAACGTAATATCGCTGGTACAGCACTTCACATGTTCAAATGGTTTTTCGCTATCGAAATCAGGTGCAACGACACATTTTTCGGCAAGTGGTGTGGCTAATATATTCGTGGTGGTGTGCAAATCACATTGCGAGTGACGACAGACTAATTCGGCGTCGCTGGTGAATGTCACATCACATTCGATAATTCCCGCGCCTTGGTGGGCTGCCGCGAGATAGGATTCTTTCGTATGCTCTGGAAACTGGAGTGGTGCACCACGATGCCCGATTGAGAAATCTGTTTTTTTAAAATTGCGTTTGCCACAGGATTGCAGTTTGTTTCTAAGTGCACTGGGCTGCATATCCTCAATTAAATAGAATGGGCGTGGCCCAAGTTGTACCTTATTGCTTTTTATTGTTTTTGCGTATGTTTTAGAATTTGGATTGACGCTTGCACAAGAGGTTAATAGCAACGTTAGCGCAAAAGTGACACAAACAAGAACAATGGATTTCCGCAAGATTACAACCCCCATACCTTTGGTATGTAACTTTCGCTTTTGAGTACTTCTAGAAACAAAAAACACACCCCAACTATTGTGAAGCAGGAAAATTTCTTACTTACGCATCAATTATATGCTGCGCTAAAAAATTTTTCCTGCACATTGTGTTTGGCGAACTCTAGTTTTTAGAGGCGCACTTTACGGCCAGCAGGAATCAAATAAAAAATTTTAGTTTTGGAGGTCATGGTATGACGGCGTCATGAATAGGTTAATGTCAAGGCAAAATGAAAAGCGTTTGAGCACCGTAAGCACCGTATGGAGAAGAGTTGGAAATTCTTTACTTGGTTTGGTATTCTTAATCAACAAGATATCAAGAAAACAGGGAGAAACCAGCTACCTTTCAATTCACTGGGATTTTTCTTGTGTATATATCGCACTATCTAGAAGTATCAATTTCTCCCTAAAGAACATGTCTTTAGGTTCTAAATTTTCTCTGAGCTGTGTCAATTCCGATATTGAAGGACAAGCTGTCTCTATAAGTCTTCTCAGCATTTTAAGTTCCGACCGAGATTTTTCAAAATGTATTGTTGACATGAGATATTTTTAAAAAATGTTTCAAAATTTGTGATGCTTCGAGCATATGCGTTTTAGTAACATCGTTCGTAACCAAGCACAGTGCTTTTAAACATAATATCGACGATAGAGTAAATAGCTTTAGGTGTTTTAAATACATTAAAAACAGCTGGTTATAGCCTCTATTTATCAAAACACTTTCCATCTAAAAAAAGTGTAGGATTTTTTGAATTAATCCAATCATTTAAAGCTTGACATACCTTGTTTGCGTCAGAAATAGTACATCATAAAAAGCGCAAAAGACTCTGTGGGTTTTGCCACTTGAGTGAACGATAAATACGACATATTGGATAGAGAATGACTAATACCAGTAGCGCTACCAGGTATGCTTGTTCCAAACCTCCTCGACTCAGTACCAAACTTAATACTGCCAGCACACCAAAATGTGCCAGGTAGAAAAACAACGCGGTCTGTCCAAATAACAAAACCGGTTCATTACTACGCACACGAATCATTTTTTCCAAACGCATCAACGCAGCTAGAATGATTGCCATTAAACCCAATTCCAACAATGTATACGCCAAACTCGGTGGATACTTGCTGATATGCAGCCATTGAACCAGCGAATCACCTTCCAATAACATAAACATGTTGCCATAGCCATCCATGCCTCGAATGAGCATAAATAACATTAAAGCTACACAGCCACTCACCATCAACAAACGCTGAACAGGCCATACATCGGATTGTTTGGACATTAATCGTTCCCCAAACACCCAACCAAGCATCATCATTGCCAACCACGGTATAAGCGGATACATTATTGAATAAGATGTACTGAATACAGGTGCAAAGGTTAGGGCCAACCAGAGTGGCGCATCGCCACCATGTTCCCACAACACCATCAACAAAAATTCACTTCCGATAAGAATTGTGATGGCTGCAAAAAAAAGCACACGAGCACCCAAACGACGTAACACAACCATTATCATCATACTGACACCAATGGCATACAGCACTTGTAGTACAATTTTTCCCGCAGCCAATGAAAGTACGAGGAGATCTAATAGCGCAATAAATGCGCCACGTATAAATAATTCTCGATCAATTACTGAACTGCTAATGCCCTGCTGTTGACGCTGCACCGTGTTAATTGCAATGGCGGTGCCAGCCAGAAATACAAATGTTGGTGCACATATATGTGTTATCCACCGAGTAAGAAATTGATCAGCGGCTAAAATATCTCCTGTTTCATACAATAAAATTGAATCCGCAAAAATACGACCATTGTTAAAAAAACCGGAAGCATGATCAAGCGCCATTAAAATCATGACAATACCACGCATCCAGTCAATTGCAGCTATTCGATATTCACTCTTATCAAACATCATTTTGGTTTAATCAGATTAAGCCTTTAAAGCAGCACCAAATTGTCCCTATGAATGAGCTCCGGTTCATCGACATACCCTAAAATCGCTTCGATTGCACTACTGGCTTGCTTGAGAATTTTTTGTGTTTCAGAGGCACTGTAATTTATTAATCCACGTGCAATTTCCTGTCCTTTCTGATCTAGACAAGATACTGCCTCACCGCGTTCAAAATCACCTTTCACGTCAATGACACCAATAGGCAACAGACTTTTTCCATCCGCCATAACTGCCTTGAGTGCACCTTGATCAAGCACGACAGAGCCACGTACTTGCAAATAATCAGCCAACCACTGTTTGCGCGCCGCCAACACGGGTACTTTAGCCAATAATCGCGTACCGATTGATTCTCCTTGCGCCAAGCGAATTAACACATTTTCTTCATGCCCAGATGCAATGATGGTATGTGCGCCACTACGAGCTGCACGTTTGGCCGCGATAACTTTGCTTTGCATACCGCCACTACCAATATGACTACCAACCCCACCAGCCATTCTTTCAAGTTCTGCATCACCTGAACTGACTTCGGTTAATAATTCTGCATGTGGGTTTTTGCGTGGGTCACTAGTGAATAAACCGGCTTGATCGGTCAAGATAACCAACACATCGGCTTCTACCAGATTTGTTACCAACGCGGCCAATGTATCATTATCACCAAAATGGATTTCATCAAATGCGACCGTATCATTTTCATTAATGATTGGAATGATATTCAATTTTAATAGCGTCGTAAGGGTAGAACGTGCATTTAAATAACGTTTGCGATTTGATAAATCTTCATGCGTTAATAGCACTTGTGCAGTTTGTAGCGAATAATGGCAGAAACCAGAAGCATATGCTTGTGCCAGCCCCATCTGCCCAACCGCAGCTGCTGCCTGTAATTCATATAAAGCTGTTGGTCTATTTTCCCAATTCAAGCGTTGCATACCCTCTGCAATCGCGCCAGAAGAAACTAATATAACCTCCTTGCCCATTTGCTTAAGTGTGGAAATCTGCGCCGCCCAACATGCCAATGCAGCGTGATCCAACCCTTTACCTTGATTGGTCACAAGACTACTACCCACTTTAACAACAATACGTTGTGCTTGTTTTAATATGGCTTGCATAAACCGCTTGTAAAAAAATCATTCACTAACAGCATCAGAATGATGATTGTTTTGTTCCAAATAATCCATAATCGCGTAGGTCAAAAGCTTGCACCCTTCGCCTGTTAGCGCAGAAATAATAAAGTAATGGCCATCCCATTTCAGCTTATCAAGAAATTGTTTGCAGATGTCCTCACGTTGGTCATCCGGCAACATATCTGTTTTATTGAGAACCAACCAGCGCGGCTTTTGAAAAAGTAATTCATCATATTTTCGCAATTCTTCAACCAACGCCTGCGTTTCATCTACTAAATCAGCAGCTTCATCCAATGGCGCCATATCAACCACATGCATCAATAACTGAGTGCGCGTCAAATGCTTCAAAAAACGGTGACCAAGCCCAATACCTTCCGCAGCACCTTCAATCAAACCTGGTATATCAGCCATAACAAAACTACGGTTTTGGTCAACTCGCACCATACCCAGATTTGGTTG
>JAHZIU010000120.1 GCA_022601315.1 Betaproteobacteria bacterium | reverse complement strand
TTCCATCGGGTAAAATTATAGTAAAGCGTGTATTCGTACGAAGTTTTAGATCCACTAAATAATTTTGATAATACGGGTCAGAAGAACTTTGGACAGCATATTTTGCGAAACGCGTCATCATGATTGCCTGAGATTTCAGCTGCTCTTCCTTCATCGCTACAGATTCTTCTTCAATATATGAAGCTGTCATCGTGATAATAATTATCGTACCAATGCCAATCGAAATGGCATATCCTAAATATAGTTTCCAGAGGAGTTTGAAGCGAAATTTATGTTCCTGCTCAACAGAAGATTGTGCTGTATGCACGAGTCCTAGTTTGTCTGTCATGTTTTCCCTAATTATGTAGTAATCGAGTACACTTGTAGCCTTAATATTCGTTCATATCCAAAAACTGTTAGAAACAGAAACTTTTCTCACCCTTATCATTGAATCAGTGATCTGCTACATTTTTGTAATTCTCGAAGAGATCGCCATCGTTGGAATAAATTGCTGAGCACTACAAGTAATTTCTGCTTATCAAGACTAAATCGACAACCATGCACATTTCTAGAGGTTATAAACCAGTATAGGTGGCGGCGCTGTATACCTACGCGTATCTAGGATCGTTACATTTCCATCCTGCTATTATCATCACTCAGGTAATGTTAACCTGGCAGTGCCTTACTGCCATTGTGCAAGTTTCGGATCGTTTGTTTTGTTCTTTGTTTTTATACTGGACTTATCAAAAACATTGAGGAAAGCACAAAAATCATCGTGAGTGCGCTAGCCTAAATATTGCACCAGTACGTTAGATTTTTGCCTGTAATCGTTATTTCTGTTGGTTTTTAGCAAATTTCTAGAAAATACAGTTTGTACTTACGACTCACTTGCTGGTTTTTAACTTGCCCTGTATTGAATAGAACGCACATGCGCTCTACGCCGCAGAATAACTGCGTCTCCGATCGCGAGCACGCTCAATTCAATACAAGGCGGCGTTTAAATACCACCAACTGGTGCAATATTCAGGCTAGAAAAAATGAGCTAAAATTGGAAGCCAGATCCCTGCGATGGAAAAGCCGGATACACCATTGTCTTTAAACATGAAAAACCGCTTGTTTTTTTATCTCTGCAAGTGAAGCGATAGAATGAGGATCCGCCCCTGTAGCAATTGTATGAAAAGCAAGTATATATAGAGAATGGATCTCTTTGACAAAGTAGCGAATGAACCACGTAATTTGCTCCCTCACGATGGGACCGTGAAATACTACGGATCGGTTATACCGCTGTGCGATGCCGACCAGTATTTCGACGCTCTTCTCCACACTATCAAATGGAGGAATGACGAGGCCGTGATTTTCGGCAAGACAATCATCACAAAACGCAAAGTAGCATGGTATGGCGACCAGCCATTCTCTTACACCTATTCCAAAACAACAAAAACCGCGCTGCCATGGACAAAGGATCTGTTGGAATTAAAAAAGATTATAGAACAAGAGGCAGATGAAACATTTAATTCCTGTCTACTCAATCTCTATCATGACGGTAACGAGGGCATGGCATGGCACAGCGACGGCGAAATAGATCTGAAGAAGAATGGTGCGATAGGCTCGCTCAGTTTTGGTGCCGAACGAAAATTTTCTTTCAAGCATAAGAAAACTAAAGAAAATATGTCTCTAATATTAAATCATGGCAGCTTGCTGGTCATGAAGGGTACAACACAAGAAAACTGGCTTCACTGCCTACCGCCGACCAAAGCTGCGCAATCCCCACGCATCAATTTGACATTTCGAACAATTGAAGCAAAGATTTCCAACGTTAATCACCACAACTTAACAGGTTGGTATAACCAGGATTTATAGCAGATTAAATCGTACAATCCGGCATCAACCCTTAACTGCCATTGGGGTTAAGTAGCATCGCTACCACGGGGATATAAACGTGGAATATAAATAGTGAAAAATGAAGCGACACCAACTGCTATTAATGAACCCACAAAAAACATATCCCAAGTAGCCGGTTTGATGACCCCTAATGCAATAATGAGAAAAAGCATTGGCAAATCAAGATAATGAGTAAATGACGGAATTGTTTTCTCTCTTTCTTTTTCCAACTCAGGGGTTATTTTTCCAATAATGACCGCTTCATTGGTTAAGCGGCGCAGTTTCATGAAATAGAGTCTGGTGATGGTGTTGCCCTCAATAAACTCAAAGGCAAAGAGAATAATCATACCGGCAAGCCATGGGGTGTTTAAAAAATCCCAGCCACCAAAATATTGCACCGTAAGCCAGGTTCCAGAAAATAATAGAATTAAGGCTCCGGGGACAACGACACCATCATAAAATACAGCAATATATCTGACAGCTTCAGAGAACCTGATTAAATCCTGTTCCTGTCTTGATCGTAAATCAGCCAGCCAGACACCGATTAAACCAGCGCCCATTAATACTGCGCCGAGCACATGCAAATACTTTAGTATCAAAAATTCCATTATTTAGCCCTAAAAAACGCACCCGATGGCAATTTCCCTGTAACTTTTAAGCCATCGCGCATATTTAAACTCATGAGTAATAGATTCATAGCACCTGCTAGCAATTCCAAACCTTGAACAATATAGAACTTTGTATCAAAAGAACCAGTAGCAGCCCATTGATCAAGCACAATCGCAGCAGGTAATAAAACCAGTAAACCATTTGCACCGATGAAGCGCATACGTTTCAGTTTATTATCCACTAAGCGCCCTGTTCTATTTTTAGAAAGAACAAAACCTGTTCCGCCCGTTGCAGCGATTGCAGGAACCAGAATAAACAACCCTGGCATAACAATTAAACCCTTAACTGTTGCAATAGATTCATGTGAGCCAAACAGCTCGACAAGAATAGTCGATGTAAAAAAGGTTGCTATGCACAATGTTGCGATTACGGCAGCAACAAGATGAATTTTGTTTATCATTTTAAGTCCATATATAATATTTTTGACAGCATGCTACCATTTTCGACAGTTTACTGTCAATATTTACAGAAAGGAAAAATATGCAACATACAAAAAAAGGTCAATTATTTACCGAAGCTATACTGGAAATTTTTAAAGTTAGCGGACAATTGGCGGTAGAAGGCGATCGCCTAACAAAAGAATTGGGACTGAGCAGTGCCCGATGGAAAGTTCTTGGTGCGTTAAAAATGTCGAATGAACCGCTTACCGTCGCTCAGGTCGCTCGCGTAATGGGACTCACGCGCCAATCTGTACAAAGATTAGCTGATGCGATGGTAAAAGATGGCTTAATGGTTTATCAAATCAACCCACATCATAAAAGAGCAAACTATGTAGTACTCACTGAAAAGGGAAAAGCGGCCTACTCCATTATTACCGAAATTCAGATACCTTGGGCTAATGAAAACTCAAAAGATATTAGTGAAGTGGACTTAAACACCACTTTATCTGTGCTGCGAAAAATAAGTCTTCTTTTTAAATAGTACGATAAAGAAATGGGTAAGGGATTGAAATTAGTTAATATCTTTTCTTCGCTGATGTCCGCTCTTTTCTACAATAATAACAAAAGCTACCGCTTCCGACCCAACTCGGAAGTTGAGATTGGTGAAAGCGTTATTTTCGCCTTGGAAGCGGAAGTGGAAGACGCAGATACCGCTTTCGCAGTAGCAAAATCTAAATCACTCAACATCGTACTTGAGTTGCGGTCCGAGGATTGGGGGCAATGCCACTTCTGCATCCAAGACCCGAACGGAGTTTATTTGGACATTGTTCAGTGTTTTGAACCGACCGAAGAATATCAGAGAGATTATGTCTCGAAATAGGAGCCTCATAGACCTCAAAAATATCGGCAAGAAAATTGCCGGTCGGTTGAATGAAGTTGGGATATTTTCCGAATACGATTTAAGGCGAGTTGGTGCTGTTGGCGCACATCGCATGATCAAGGAAAGGTATCCGAATGAGACATTGCCGGTTTGTTACTACCTGTATTCATTTGAAGGTGCTTTGACTGACGAACATTGAGATAAAATCGGTGAGTACAAAAAACAGCAGCTCAAGGCACAAATCGGATAACAAGGCGATGCACTGGACGCCTTCGGTGCCGGTAATCTTTAACGTTATGTCTTGCGTGAAATGAGCTTGGAAGTGTTCAAATGAAAGAATGTGATGGTAAAGACTTAGTATATGAATGAGTCGTATGGCGGGACTCAGTCGCCGTCTTCATTCTCCTTCGCCAGTAGTGTTTTTAGCGCATAGGCATCAATGTCGAATTCGGTGGTGTCCGAAACCGCAGCCAGAACTAGGGGCGCAATGCGCGACCACTCTTCTTTGATCTCAAAATCACTGAAATTGACCGCGGTCGCCTCGGCGTACATTTCATTCATTAGCCGCTTTGCCCGCGCATCGTAGGTCTCGATGTCAGAATTGGCACCGGGAGGAATGTTTTCCTCGATCCAGTTCGATGCCCACCTATTGAATCGCATACTCATGATTGCCCACCTATCTCCTGCATTGTAGTCTGGGCCGGTTTCCCGGGCCACTATAATCCAACCGATATTTCGGTCCAAGTAAATACAAGAATACTTCATAGTATTGAAGTATTCAATACTGTGGTGCAGTATTATTTTATGGATTGGAAAACCCAGCCATACAAGAACCACTTACTATGATTGTAGCATCAATGTTCGTCGTTTTGTGTTTGCTAGGTATTTTAGTCAGGGCCAATTTGTTCTAGCCCAATGGGATGGACTCCCCCCTTAATCGGCATCAATGTGCCAGACTAGAGTAACTATCAACTAGTCAAAGAAGAAAGGAGTCGGAGATGAACATTACACGAATTGGAATAGATTTA
>JAHZIU010000119.1 GCA_022601315.1 Betaproteobacteria bacterium | reverse complement strand
TTAAAAAAATGCGAAGCAGCCAGTGAAGAATCAGCAAAATCATTTTCTGGAAAAAGTGCCATAAATGCAGGATCAAAATCTGTATTTTTTTCCTCTTTGCCAAATGATAATTCATATGCTAAGTCCTCAATCTTTTCGATATCGCTTCGTTTAAGATGAAATTTGTGAGAGCGAGGATATTCATAATTGTGATCATCAGCCATTAGTTTTATGGCTTCTGCCATCATCCAATAGGGTGAACAAACCTGGTACTTGGGCAAGTTCTTGTGCTTGAAAAAAACTTCACAGAAGAGGGTTAATAGATATGGATTACGAACCAACGGCCAAAGTGAAGGTGTACGTTCCAATCGAATAAAAATTTCTGGCATCAGGTGGGTAGCATCGCGTTGTTCGCCATATTGCCTACATAAATTTGCTATTGCATAATCAGTAAGAGGGCCAAACTCGTAAAATGTAGTTTTCCCATCCTGTAATAATTCGGGTATACCCGACTGTCTAGACGTAATCAATGTAAAATTATTAGATGTTTCTCTGTCAATTGTTTGACGTAATAAACAACGCATCGACAAAGGCACCTCGTCCCAACCATCCAGCAAATAAATAATTCTTTGGTCTTTTACAAAACGAGCAAAGTCTTTAATATTTTGAATAGAGGACAGCGAATTATTATCTGTTTCAGCAGCAAGTTGCTTCCAAGCGAACGCCAAGAATGACAGGTTCTCATTGTGTGCTATTTCATCAGAAAAACGCTTAAGTTGAATGGGAACTGGACATTGCTTGCGTTTTAAAAGGTAAACGCACAACCAGCGTAATAAAGTGGATTTACCAGATCCGGGAGGGCCAACCAACACATTACGACGAAGGCCGCTGCCCAACAAGCTGTCGGCTTTAATGAATTGTCGCGCCCGATTTTGCTGATAATAATCATTTGTTGACGTAAAATCTCTACGGCTAAAACATTTTAGGCCTTGCCTTTCATCCGCTAGCAATCTAATTTCCACGTACAAATCATCAATCTTAATACTTTGACTTCTACGCAGTATGGGTTGCACAGTTGTCCATAGAGTGCTTTTTGCTAGCATGGCCGCAAAATTCTCAAGAAAGCTTTGTGTATCTGTCACAACAGGTAATGAATTATTTTCTGGAAATTGCTGATTCAGTTCATCCCAGGCTTTGTGATAGAAAAGCTCAGGCGATACGTTATCTTGTTGTTGTTGTCTTTTTCGATATTTGTTTATAGCGCTGCAGACCAATTCGACATCATGCAGGCGAATTCCAAAATTATTCAATCGCACTTTTTTAAGTGACTTTTTTGCAAAATCATAAGATCGAAATCGCTTTATTAATGCAACACTGGCTTCATCATCGTCAAGAAACTTTACTAATTTTTCTTGAGAGATAGGTGCTTCAATCTGCATCCATTTTGTAGAAAATTGATATTGATTTACATCTGGTAAACCTTGAAACCAGTGCGCCAATTCATTAATTGTTTTTTCCATACGCAATATTCTTATTACCCACTAAAAAAACCTGTGCTTGCTATATCGAGATATTCCTAGATATTTCCGGATGCACCAGTTTTACCTTTTTTTATTTTCTAGAATTGAGTTGACATGTTCATCAAAGCACTCAGCAGAGTTAGCTGAATGCAGTTTTGTCCAAGCGCTTGGGCTTCCTTTTAACTGATTGAGTAGGAGGAGTCCTAATGAAAAATTTTTTTATAAATAACATTAATTTGGATAGTATTAAATTATCCTTCAAATTGGTAAAAGATATGCCTACCTACAATAGGGTAAAAGCATTCTGGCACCCAATTTATCAAAAACTATATCCGGATGTTCCTCAACTGGATATAGATCCAGGAGATCAAAATGCTTTGGTATTGTATAGAGAAAATGCAACTGATGAAATAAGAAGCTCATTTCGAATTGCCTTGGATTGTGACCAGGGCCTACCGGAAGAACGTTTCTTGGCTCAACATTTATTAACTCGGCGCAAGCAGGGAATGAAGATTGGTGAGTTTGGCAGATTAGTCAATGTCGATAGTATTTTCGGGCTTAAGGAATGCTATTGCAGCTTATACCAGATAGCAAAATACATAGGCATTGACACCATCGTAATCGTAACCAGTATGCAATATGAAAATTTCTATATTAAGAAAATTGGTGCCGAGCAACTTTGTGATGATATTGGTACAACTTTTGGCAGTGATCATGTGTTTGGCGCATTTGCTTGGGATCTCGCAAAGACCAATGTGGATTTTTTTAAATGGACAGGTATCAAGTCACAAGTGAACTTAGCAGGAGATAAACTATGAATAATAAAGAAATAATTTACAAATCAGACACTTGGGATCAATATGCCAAATACTTTTTAGGTGTAACCACTACTTTCCAAATTAATTTATATAAGGAAGCAGCCAAGCATCTTCGTGGAGAAATCATTGATCTGGGCTGCGGCACGGCCAAATTAGCACCAATAGTTCTGGATAATGAAGGTGTTGGCAGCTATACGGGTATTGATGCTTCAAAAAAAATGGTAACGCTTGCAGATCAGTTGTCAGAACTAGTTGGGAAGGAAAGGTTTACTGTCATCCATAGTGATATTGAGTCGATAGAACCTAAGCAATTTTCATCTGGCGTTTCTATCAATAGTTATTATTCATGGCCACGACCTGTTGAAACTTTTAAGCATATATTCAACCTGCTTAAAGGGAGTGCAACATTCGTTTTAGCCACGCCAAATAAGGCGTTAAACATGGAAAAATTATTGCATGAAAGTGAAAAGGAATTGATAGGACATCCCTATTTTAATATCTTCAAAGAAATGAATTTATCACTTGCTAATAATGATCAAGCTAAATTCACGTCTATGGACACATTAATTCAGCAAGTACAATCAGTGGGGTTTCAAGTGCAAAGTTGTAACCAAGAATTTTTTTCTGGTGGAATGAATTTCTTGGTAATGACAAAATAAACTTCAACTTTAGTTAAATGATAAATGCGTTGCCCTTTATATTCTGTCCAGATGAGGCTGGGTTAGAAAAAAAGGGCGGCGTATTACATACAGTGTGCC
>JAHZIU010000118.1 GCA_022601315.1 Betaproteobacteria bacterium | reverse complement strand
TTTAATGATTTAGTGGATGGTTCTGGACAAAAGAAACAGACACTGGAGGATTGGATTAAGCAGATCGCCATTGCTTTGGCGCCTTCCAAGAACAGCGGATCTGTGACGTCAGCTGTCGAACAAGATACTTTTTTTAAAGTATTTAGGAATATTTTTATCGTCAGTCTTTCAACCGAGGAAGGCTGGTTAGATGTGCCAGAGTATTTGCCCTCATACTCAGGGGTTGATAGTCAACTCGAACAAAACAGTTTAACCGTTACTTTCTCTCTGTCGGCCGATACACCGCCAATAACACCTTATGATAGTGGGGTTCATGGCGAGCAATATGAAACGGAATTACCTGTTATAAAATTTGTGATTAATCCTAAAGGCTACTTGTATCCCTATGGCATTCTTAGTAAATTGGAACTGGCATGGGCTCAAATAGAAGTTGATGTCGAAGGTTGTCGAACACTTGTGTTGCATAACAATGTCGGGCAATTGTCATCGCAGGCGCCGTTTACACCATTTGGCCCCATTCCCGAAATTGGTTCATATTTAATTGTTGGTTGTGAAGAAGCCGCAGGAAAACAACTAACCCACTTTAATGTTGACATTAAATGGGGCGGGTTGCCGGCAGGTATTGGTGGATTCAGATCTTACTACCAAGGCTACAATGAGCCTGTTGAAAGTATGGACTTTCAAGTCAGTACAACTGTGTTAGTCGATGGAAAATGGCAGCCGGAAAACCCTAAAGCGATTGCAAGTAGTGCGTTATTTAAGTTTAAACCTGATCAAGCTGCGGGAGACGTACTGAGTGATGCTGGGTTCTTATCATGCGATTCTGTGATGGCCTATTGGACACCGCTGGATTATCGTAATCAAGTGATGAATTATCGTTATACGCCATCGTCAAACAAAGGGTTTTTCAAATTTACGCTGACAGCACCTGTCGGCGCATTCGGTCATAAGGATTATCCCAATGAGCTGGCTCAGGTTCTGACGCATAATGCCCGACAGAAAATCCCACAAATGATTAAAGAATTGCCCAATGCGCCTTATACACCGATGATAGATTCTATTTCGGCGAATTATAAAGCATCTGTAAAGGTGACTGTCGGCCATGAAGAATTGAATTGTTTGCCACTGATGCAAGAGAAATTAATTCATCTCCATCCAATGGGTTGGAAAGATTCTGTACTGGAAGCTGATCAGCGATTTTATTTTCTCCCACAATATCAATATTCTGGCAATATGCTGATTGGCCTGGAAGGGATGACAGAAGGACAACTTATTACTTTATATTTTCACTTGCGAGAGAACTCATTGCCCATTGAGCGCATTCATCTGGAAGCGCTTCGTTGGTATTATCTGTCTGCGGACGAATGGGTTGCGTTAAATAAAAAACAAGTTATTTCTGATTCTACGCAAGGGTTTATGACTTCCGGTATTGTTACATTGGATATTCCTGATGATATTACTTCAAGTAATACAATTATGCCCGGCGGGTTATTTTGGCTAAGAGTATCTGCAGAGCATGAACTGGAAAAATTTTGTAGCATTTTTTCAGTTTATGCGCATGCCGTTAAAGTGGTTCGCTCTATTGATACGCAACCTACTTCTGAATGCTTTAATGAAATACCGTCAGGGCGTATTACACAGGCCAGACAGTCAATACCCGGCCTAGATAATATTCGACAAGTACAATCCTCTTTTGGTGGTCGGCCAACAGAGGATCGTGTGCATTTACGAATTAGAGTCAGTGAGCGATTACGGCATAAAAAACGCGCGTTGTTGGCTGAGGACTATGAACTGTTGATTCTTGAGCAATTTCCGCAAGTCTATAAAGTTAAATGCTTTCCTAATATGTCGCCTGATCCCGGCGCTGAAAATTTCCTGAGTCCGGGTCATCTACTTATTGTGGTGATTCCATATTTAACCCAGGAAACACAAAATATTAAAAAACCCTTGTTGAATGGTCATTTAGTCAATGAGGTGAAAGCGTTTATTAGTAATTTGGCACCGCCATTTGTGACCCTACATGTCAGAAACCCAGTGTATGAAGTGATACAAATACGCTGTACGGTTAAACTTAAAAAAGTAGCCAATAGTGGACTGTATATCAATCGACTAAATCAGGCTATTTCTGACTTTTTGTCTCCGTGGAATGATACGATTGGTTATGCCAAACATTTTGGCTGGACGATTAGTGAACATGATATTGAATCCTATATTCAGCAGCTGGATTTCATTGATCGGGTAACAAACTTTTCCATACTGCGTATTGCTCCGGATCATGATGATTGTTTTGATTTGTTTGATAGCGCTGCTCAATTTAATACTGATACTGAATTCAACGAAGTTTTGCCTAAGTATCCTTGGAGTATTTTGTCGCCGATCAAACAGCATTTTATTGAAGTTGACGACAGTTTTGACTTGATTGAACCCGAAATCACCGGTGTTGGTGAACTTGAGATTGGTAGTACTTTTATAGTGTCTGAAGAGAAATGGCGAGAAAAAATAGAAAAACACTAGAGGCCAAGTTCAAGAATGGCAAAATGCCATCGGAAGATGCATTTGCGGATTTAATCGATTCGTCATTGAACTTAATTGATGATGGGTTTGAGAAGACTATTGAAGATGGTTTTAAAATTGCTCAACTGGGCAATGGGAAGTTGATGAGTTTTTATCAAAACATGGCGACGTTGAGTTCGATGTGGTTTGTTAATTTAGACAAAGCGACCACAAATCTAAGTTTTGGTAACCAATTAAACCCACATGTTCTGACTTTGCGCAGTATTGATGTTGTCGATAATACCAACGATTTGAGTGATGCGCCCAAGATGGGTGTGGGTATCAATAAAGATAACCCGCAATATGAGTTGGACGTTGCCGGAACCATTGCGTCCTCTGGGCGGGTTGGGAGTGCCGGTGAATTTGCCGTGCCAGCAGATGGCGCCTGGTATGACATTACTGAAACGTTGACCGGTTGTCAGGCGTTTGAAGTTGTTGCGGGTGTGGGTGGTCGTGATGCCGATGGTAAATTTGCATTAATGCATGCGTTTGCATTGAGTACTTACAATTCAAAGAATAATATCTCTTATCACCAAGCGCACTATGGTTCGAAATGTAACCGCTTAGAGTTACGCTGGGAAGCCGGTCCGAATAAAGATAATTTTGAATACAGATTACAACTTCGGGCAGAGTCATCTTATGGTGAAAATGTATGGATCAAATATCATATGACAAGGTTATGGCATGATATTGCAATGATGGAGAGTGAAATAGAACCGACCAGAGAACCGGTGCCACCGCCAAAAGTTGGAAAGAAAAAATCAACATGACGTCTGAACGAATTCTATCTATTCAGTTGACGCTTGAGGAAGGAAACTTATTGTTGGAAGCACTGGCTGAACTTCCATTTAAAACAGTGTTTGAATTAATCGGTCAATTGAATCAACAGGCGAATGAATCTTTTGCGGATAATGGCACTGAAAACCAGCGACAGAAATTTCTTTTTACTGAAAAAGACATGGCGTTGACTATAAAAGCCTTGGGTGAAATTTCCTACAATCGTGTGCATGTTTTGTTGGCTAATCTAAACAAACAAATTCATGATCAATTGAATGCCCAGGATACAAGCAAGGCGGCCGCCGAGTATGTCAACCTTTGAACAAATTAAAAGAAACCAGTCAGACCCAGATGAGCTGGATTTTGATACCTTAAGAAAAGAAGGAATTGGTTATGTGCAGGATTTGTGCGGCGATACCTGGACAGACTACAATTTGCATGACCCAGGTGTGACAGTATTGGAACAAGCCTGTTATGGGTTAACAGACCTATCTTATCGATCTGGCTTTGAAGTTGCCGATTATCTGACCGATGAAACGGGGTCAATTGATTATGAAAGGCACGCTTTATTTTCTCCGCAAGACATTCTACCCAGCTCGCCGGTTACCAAGTCGGACTATGAAAAGGTAATCTATGACGCGATTCCGGAAATTACCAATATCTGGTTTAAGAAAACGTCAGTAAATGATGCCGCATTTACTTCCTTATACACGGTCTTTGTACAAATTGATGATGATTTGTTGTTCCAAACACATGCTGAGACATTTGATAAAAGTGAAAGCTTAAGTGAAATAGGCGGTAAACTAAACGAGTTGAACAATATGTTAGGGGAAGTGCGCATAACAATTGATCAAATCGGCAATCGTCTGGATGCGAAACATCACCTTCTGAAAAAGTGGTGTAGTCGTGAATATGGCGCATCAATGCATGAGTTTGGACCGCTTATTGGTCAGGGTGCCAATGTTTTAGCGTTATTGGATAATATCCTGTCTCATATGGATAATATACGAGGCAAACTGGATTATATCTGGTCACTATTAGTTACTTCGCAGCAGACGCCCGCCTTAATTTCCAGTTTAGACAGTATTTTGTCGAATCTGGAAAAAACATTCAGTAATCCAACATTTATTACACAATTGGATCAAATACGTATCCAATTAACGGTTGCTATATCCAAAACAAAAGACTTAGGACCCATCCTCAGTAAGTTGTTACCCAAACTTGAATCACCATTTGCAAAATTGCAAACAATTTTGCATGCTCAGGATAGGGACTTGAAGGCTGTGAGTGATGATTTGTTGGTATCTGACAACGTTATTGAATCTGCAACAAAAAATCAGAGAGCGGAACTTTTAAAACAGAAGGTTATTTCTGTTTTCTCCAGTCGGCGTAACCTTTGTGAAGACATTCATAATGTTCAGGTCATCAAAACAAAGCCTTATTTTCTGGTTGGGGAAATTGAGATTTATTCTTCACAAAGCCAGGCACAAATTTATGCTGAAATTTTCTTTAAATGCATCCAATATATTTCATCAAGCATCCAGATTGATCGTTATGAAACGGTGTTCTCCCATGAGAATAGCTATGAACAGGCATTCACAGGCCCGTTAACAACGCACGGATTTATTAGTGATAAGCATTTTGAGTCCTCACAAAACACACTGAGTGTGGTTGATCTCATTACATTAATTAGCCAGATTGAAGGTGTTAGTCAGGTTCATAACCTGAGTCTGATGGATCAGGATAATCAAAAGCACATGAACATTACTTATGCGCTTTCTCTATGCGAAGTCCCTGGCTTATGTTTTCCGCATCCTGGCAAACCAATGCAAATGCTACATTTGTTGTTTCCACAGAATGTCAAATCTGGAAGTGCACCAAAAAGCATTGAATTTGATGTTTCCGAAGCGCAAAGGGATCGCGCATTGCTCGAAGAAACAAAACTCGAACTACAGAAATTAATATTCGAATATCACGCATTTAGAAGTAACTCGCAATCATGGGCCAAGTATATCCAGCTCCCTAGCGGTCAACAGCGTGAATTGCAGAATTATTATTCCATTCAGAATCATTTTCCAGCCATTTATGGCATTAATAAATATGGCATTCCGCGCTCAAAGCCAAACGAAATTAAAGCTAAAGCAAAGCAGTTAAAGGCCTATCTGTATCCATATGAGCAGTTGATGGCCAATTATTTGAAAAACCTTCAAGAGATTCCAAGCTTATTTTCTTTGGATGACGCGCTTAAACAATCCTACTTTTCACAATTTTTGGATAACAACAATATTCCCGATATTGAAGCACTTTATGTGGGAGAGAAAGCCCAGGTGCAGCCGTTAATTGCGGATATTCTTGCTCACTACGATGACTATGGAGATCGTAGAAGTCGGGTACTGGATACGTTATTGGCGATTCATGGCGAGCAATTTGCACAAAAATCTTTACAACGCTTTAATCAATATCACAAAGCAGATACCAATGCCTGGATCATTGAGAATAAAATAAATTTTTTAAAATGTATTAAAGAAATCAGTCGAGATAGGGCGAAGGGCCTGGATTATTTGAAACCTTCATTGAATACTGAAGAATCGATGCAAACTGAGAATAGTCCGGGGGTACATAAAAAAATCGGTATTCTGCTTGGTTTGAGTCGATACAATGATGCGCAGTTAATATCGCCACTATTAACCAACCGGAAAAGTAGTTTGGTGACAGACAAGGTCTTTGCTAGTAGAACAAATCCGTTGCCTAAGGATCAACAAAGTGAAGCTGTACCCGAGCCTGATCACAAGCATGTTAATAGTAATACAATTTCCGAG
>JAHZIU010000117.1 GCA_022601315.1 Betaproteobacteria bacterium | reverse complement strand
TCTTGCGCTGAAAGAAAAGAATAAAGCATTGACAGCGGATTCAGAAGCACTTGACCGTATCGCTAAATCAGACAGATCGTTATGCATAACCGATACAGCAAAAGCCTTGCAAATACGTCCTAAGAATCTATTTTATCTAATGGAAAATCTGGGTTCAAAATTTCCATTTGGATACTTAGTGTGTAGCAAAGTTAACCACACCACCCGTTACACCCCCGCCTTAAAGTAAAGTCGCCGAACCACGCAGAATTTCAATTATTGGAACATGCCAGACAATTGATTCAGAAATACTGAAACAATAAAGACGGAAATTGGATATTAAGGGCGAATATAGCCAATTATGGACACAAAAAAATATTGCTCTATAATCGTAAAAGCGTCTTGCCCAATTAATTTATTAGCTTGTGGAAGCCAGACAAAATGTCACCAGAAATTGATCAGATTATTCAGAAATCACTAGAAGCTTGTGCGTTGGCCGGTGTGAAATTAACCAACAAAAGAAAAAATGTGCTCATTGTCTTGCTTTCATCCGTAAGACCCCTTTCCGCCTATGAAATTTTCGAAAGGTATAAAGACCAGTTTAATGAATCAGTACCCGTAATGTCTGTTTATCGCATGCTTGATTTTCTAATCCGAGAAAAATTAGTACATAAGCTTGAAACGGCAAACCAGTATATCGCTTGCGCTCATATTACTTGTAACCATCAACATGAAACGCCACAATTCTTGATTTGCGATAATTGCAATATTGTGAAAGAAATTGGAATAAAGAAAAATATCATAGAAAAGTTAGAGCAAAGTATTCAGAGCACTGGATTTGCATTGGCTCATCAGCAACTTGAACTACATGGACTATGTGAACATTGTCAAAACAGCCCCAAATAGCTAGAATTCGCTATATTCCTGGTAGGCTAACACCTTTAAACCCCTGAGAAACACGATAATATACGCGACGTACTGGAGTGCCATCATATCGTTCAATGACGTGGTACTCAATGTCTCCAGGCTGATTGAGCATATGCTTGATTGGACTGCCTTCACGGATTCGGTCGAGATTGATAGGTTTCATGCCGACCTGGATAATGGGTCGATTTGTAGAATGTTGTGATGGAAACCAATAGTCGTACATAGCACCACTGTCTCCAAACAAGTTGCGCGAACGGATATCCAGATTAGATTGTTTATGGTTATAGAAATACAGAGCACTAGCAACAGACCATTTACTCATGCCGACAATGATGGGTTCTTGCCCGGTTTTGTTTCTAACATCTTGTGTGATTTGCTCGATTTTTTGTGTAGTCTCACGCCAGAAATAGTGTTCGGTGAATAGGTGATAGGGAATTCCGGGTATACCAAGTACAACATAATGTAGTACAAATGCATAAGAAAAAATGCAAGCTACGATGGTTGGCTGCCAAGCAGCGTGTAGACGTTTAGCCATGGTGCTGATGTGGTTTTGGCCGATCATCCAGGCAACACTTGGTAAGACAGCGAGCCAAACCGGTCCTGTCCAATGGAATTTTGGCAGATCAAATGTGCTGATAGCCAAAAAGATCAGTAAGGGTACACTTGTGAAAACTTGCACAAATAATCGACGTCTGCACTGAAACTGATCTTCTGTTTGATCGAATCTTGAGAATAACGCAAGTACAGTGGCTAGCAAACCAATTGGTGTCAGTAAGATTGTAATATACAGTATCAGATTGTGTACGGAAAAATTGGTACTATCATCGAGTAAGCGTGTTGATTGGAAAGCAAATGACGCCCACTCGTTCTGAACATTCCATATGATAACCGGTGAAAACAATAGGCATGCCAGCACTGCGGCCAAATAAGGATGAGGACGTTTCATCCAGCGGCGAGCTGTTGGATCGATGATGACAAAAACCAAGGCGGCGATACCCAGTAAGCCCAATGTATACTTTGACAGTAATCCCAGGCCAAATGCGATGCCCATGCCGAGCCAGGCCGTGGCTTGGCCTTTAACCAGGGCGCGTTCCATATAATAGAGCGTGGCAGCCCAGGCTGCAACTAAGGGTGCATCGGGCGTCATTAACAGACCAGAAGCAAAACCCAGTGGTAGAATAGCGAGCAGTAGTACGGCCCGCATGGCGCTTGATTTGTCATACAGATTTCGTGCAAGCGCGTACAAGTAGCCCATCGTTACCAGGCCACAGATTAATGCACCAATTCGTACACCAAATTCATTGTGTCCGAGAATTGAGGTTCCTAACCAGATCAACCAAGCAACCATAGGTGGATGATCATAAAAACTCAAATCCATGTGTTGGGCGTACTGCCAGTAATAGGTCTCATCTGGGATGAGTTGTGCCAGACCAAAATAAACCAGACGTAGTAGTAGGATAAATATGACTATGCCAATCGCAGCAATTCGCCAGCGTATTTCAGGCGACGGAAGATTTTTCTCACCCGGGAAAACATAAAAAGCTGAACCTAAGTAGTTCACTACTGCTGTGGCAACTATTGCTGGGAAAATTGCTAACAGCGGTGGTATATGCCAGACATAAACTAGTAAGGCCAGTACACCGCCACGCAGTAATAACGCAAATGCGCCAACAGTTAAAAAACGCCCGAATTGGTGCCACTTCAAATAACCCGCATGATGTTCGCGGAAAGCCCACTTCGAATTAAGTGAGTAATTTACCGTTGCCGCTACAAAGAAGCTTATGAAATGGGCCAGGGCAAGACCGGCATCTCGACTGATCATCCACTGAAAAACAAATGCATCAATCAATACACCGAACAAACCCACCATGGCAAAACGACCAGCTGTATTGAGTGAGACAGTACCTCCTGCTAAGGTCATCAGACGTTGTAAATAGGCACGTTGGTGAGCAAATGACAGCTTGGATGTGCCGTGGGTACGATCACGGAAACAAATGGGGATTTCTATAACACGTAATTGGCCCTGATTTGCCATTAATAGCTCAAGTAATATCTTATAGCCATGCGCATTGCTGGAAATAGAATTAGCCAATTCGCGGCGAAAAGCAAAAAAGCCGGATGTAGCATCATTTACATCGCACAATGGACGTGCCAACCAACCGCCAACGCGGGATAGTATGCGTCGGTGTAACGGCCAATTCTCAGTGCTGCCACCGGTAATATATCGACTACCAACTGAGACATCATATTGCCCACTGATTACCGGTGCGACTACCGCAGACAATTGTTCCGTTGGGTGGCTCAAGTCTGCATCCATAACAACGATTACATCACTATTTGCAATCGCAACACCTGCAAGTATTGAAGCTGTTAGGTCAGGTTTCTCATGCCGTTCAATGAGATGTACATTGGTATGATTCTGCCATGCCCGTATTTTCTCAGGCGTACCATCATTGGAACCATCATCTACAAAAATAATTTCAAAGTTTTTTGTACTAAGGTCAAGTGCAAATAGGCGAGTTAACAGTAAATCAATATTTTCGGATTCGTTTAGTGTAGCAACAACGATAGAAAATTGAGTCATGTCACGCCATGAATTCTGATTTGAATTTGATATGAAAGCAGTTTAATCATTGTTTTTGTTGTCTTTGATACTTGTTTACTGCACGATTGTGATCAGTAAGATTGGTAGAAAATTGTGATTCACCATTACCTTTTGCAACAAAGTATATCGCTTTCGTTTCAGCAGGATTAAGTGCAGCTTGTATTGAAGATAATCCAGGCATAGCAATTGGCGTGGGAGGCAATCCAGCACGCGTATAGGTATTGTAAGCTTGGTCAGTTTGTAGATCCTTCTTGCGTAAATTACCATCAAATTTATCGCCCATACCATAAATAACTGTTGGGTCTGTTTGCAGACGCATGCCAATACGTAACCGATTGATGAAAACACCTGCTATTTCAGCGCGGTCACTTTCCAGACCTGTTTCTTTTTCAACAATAGAAGCCAGGATCAAGGCTTCATAAGGCGTTTTTAAAGGGAGTGATTCTTGACGCGTAGACCATGCTGATTGTAAGTGGTTTTGCATGGTATGGTAGGCCCGTTGTAAAATTTCTACATCACTGCTGTCTCTTATAAAATAATAAGTATCCGGGAAAAATAATCCTTCAGCAGCTGTTTCAGTCGCGCCGATTAATTGCAATATCTCTTGTTCACTTAGACTAGCTGTGTCGTTTTTGATTGCAGAATGGGTGTTTAAGAGCTCTCTAACTTGGGAAAATGTCCATCCTTCCAGAAATTTGATTTCATTTTGCTTCACATCACCCTCGATCAGGTATTTTAGTAAAGCAACCTGGGATATCTTTTCTGTCAACGTATAGTCACCCGCCTTGATTTCAGACTCATTGCCCATATACCGTGATAGCAACACAAATGACCAATCGTGAACCAAGACACCAGCGTTTGATAGTTGTTTGCTAACCTGCTTTAGATTACTGCCTGGTGCAATAGTAAATTCGTATGGTGTAGCCGGAAGATTAATTTCTGAATGAACATGAAGATAAAGCCACCCGGAAAATAAGGTGGCTATCAGGAGAACTAGAAAAATAAGGCGTGTTAGCGTGCGCATGCGCCAGAGAATAAGTATTTATACTTTACGAAAAACCAGCGTTCCGTTTGTTCCCCCAAAACCAAAGGAATTGGATAAAGCAACGTTGATATCCATATCTCTTGCTATGTTGGGAATATAATCCAGATCACATTGTGGATCTTGATTAACTAGATTGATAGTAGGCGGTACTATTTTATTATAAATGGCCAATGTTGAGAAAATTGCTTCTACACCACCAGCAGCACCAAGCAAATGACCTGTCATCGATTTTGTGGAGCCTACAGCCAATTTTTTGGCATGTTCCCCAAAACAACGTTTAACAGCGATTGTTTCGGCAATATCACCTAAGGGTGTTGATGTGCCATGGGCATTAACATAGTCGACTTCAGCCGGGTTAATTTGTGCATTTTTTAGCGCATTCGTCATGCAGCGTGACGCGCCTTCACCATCATCACAAGGTGCTGTCATATGATAAGCATCTGCACTCATACCAAATCCAGCCAGCTCAGCATAAATTCTTGCACCACGACGCTTGGCGTGTTCCATTTCTTCTAATACCATAACGCCGGCTCCTTCACCCAGTACAAAACCATCACGACCAATATCCCATGGTCGACTGGCCATGGCGGGATCGTCATTGTTGACGGACAAAGCTTTCGCAGAAGAAAACCCACCAACCGTAAGCGGTGTAATAGTGGATTCCGCGCCACCGGAAATCATAACATCGGCATCGCCATACTCAATCATACGCGCAGAATTTCCAATGCTGTGTGTTGCAGTCGTGCAAGCGGTTACAATAGCGATGTTCGGTCCTTTGTATCCATACATAATGGACAAATTACCTGCGATCATATTGATAATGGTACTGGGAATAAAAAATGGTGAAATTTTACGTGGCCCACCTTTGTGATAGGCTGCATCCGTGCTTTCAATCATTGGTAAGCCGCCAATACCTGAACCAATATTTACACCAATTTTTTCCGGCTCGAGTTTAGCTGTGTCCTCAATACCTGCATCTTTGATAGCCTGTATTGCTGCAGCCATACCGTAATGGATAAAGGTGTCCATGCGGCGCGCTTCTTTAGCCGATATGTATTGAGTGATATCAAAATCGTTCACCTCTCCTGCGATTTGCGAGGCAAAAGCCGATGCATCAAAACGAGTAATCTGGGTAATACCCGATTTTCCAGAAATGATACTATCCCATGCACTGGGCACAGTATTTCCAACAGGCGAGACAATACCCAGCCCGGTAATGACAACCCTACGTTTGGACAAAATAACTCCGATTACAGATACTTAAAAAACAAAGAAATCAGTTTGAGCTTGCGTTTGCATTGACGTAGTCAATAGCTTCTTGGACAGTATTTATTTTTTCTGCCTGCTCATCAGGAATTTCACATTCAAACTCTTCTTCCAGGGCCATAACCAGTTCCACTGTATCCAGTGAGTCTGCTCCTAGATCATTGACAAATGATGATTCATTCTTGACTTCTACTTCATTAACGCCAAGTTGCTCAGCTACGATCTTTTTAATACGCTGCTCTATATTTTCCATCTAGATGCTTCCTTCTCAGGTAAGAAAAACGTTTCAATTTTAACAAATTTTCAATGTCAGAAAAACTACAACATGACTGAAAATACGAATATATTTGTAGAACTATGGATTAATTCTTAGCATAAAGTGTTGGGAACAAAATCAATAGTTTTCCAATAATTTAGTTTTGAATTAGTCGGCTGTATATTCTATATTAATCCATATACATTCCGCCATTAACATGTAGTGTGGTACCAGTAATATACCCTGCTACTGGTGAAGCAAGAAATGCAACAGCTGCCGCTACTTCTTCTGAGCACCCTAATCTTCCTAAGGGCACATGCTGAATCAAATTTTGTCGTTGCTCATCACTGAGGGCACGAGTCATGTCTGTATCAATAAAGCCAGGCGCGATACAATTAACTGTTATATTGCGACTTCCAACTTCGCGTGCTAATGATTTACTAAAGCCAAACATACCCGCTTTTGCAGCGGCATAATTTGATTGGCCTGCGTTTCCGATTGAGCCAACTACAGAAGAAATACTAATAATACGGCCAGAACGAGCTTTCATCATGGGTCGGAGCACAGCACGACTTAAACGAAATACAGATTTTAGATCAGTATCCATGATTTCATCCCATTCTTCGTCTTTCATGCGCGCTAATAAGTTGTCACGTGTAACACCGGCATTATTAACTAAAATTTCAATCTCGCCAAATTTCTCGCGGATAATTTTAAAGGCATCATCAATTTGATCAACATTATTAACATTTAATGCGATACCCATTCCTGTAATACCTGCTTTTTCTAGGTATTGACTTATCGCATCGGCACCACTCTGGGTTGTGGCCGTTCCAACTACAATAGCCCCATCATGTCCTAGTTTAAGCGCTATTGCCTGCCCAATACCGCGACTGGCGCCAGTTATTAATGCAATTTTATTTTCCAAAACGATATACCAATAAAAGCGTAATTACGATAAGTAGTGAGGCGGATTCAGGTTTCTTTATACACACTGCCATATTTTAAACTATCGATTGCATGCTTGATTGCATCGCTATCGGTGAATGATAAATGTTCTAAATTTCGATCAATACGCTTGTTTAGACCGGTTAAAACTTTCCCTGGCCCACATTCTGCGACAGATGTTACATCAGCACGTGCAAAAGTGCGAATAGTTTCGATCCAAAGTACCGGGTTGTATAGTTGCTTAATCAAGCTATCTTTTATAGATGCTACGTCATGCTGTGGTTGCACATCAACATTATGTAAAATTGGAGTATCAGGAGAATGTAACGCAGTATTTTCAAGTTGCTGTCGCAATTTTTCAGCGGCTGGGTACATTAATGTGCAATGTGAAGGAATGCTCATAGGCAGTATTACCGCACGTTTTGCGCCTTTGGCTTTTGCAAGTTCTATACCTCGCAATACTGCATTTCGATGTCCCGCAATGACAATTTGACCAGGAGAGTTAAAATTTGCTGGTTCAAGCACTTCACCAGCAGCACTATTCGTCACTTCACGGCATATCAATTTTATTGTTTCATCATCTAATCCCAGTATTGCAGCCATGCCGCCAACACCTTCCGGCACAGCTTCCTGCATAACTTGCGCGCGAAAACTTACTAAAGACAGTGCGTCCGCAAAAGTAAGTGCTTGTGCAGCAACTAAAGCAGTATATTCACCGAGGCTGTGTCCTGCTAAGTAACTTGGTTTGGCGCCGCCTAAACTGGCCCAAGCACGATAAACTGCAACACCAGCTGTTAGCATGAGTGGCTGCGTATTAATTGTGACATTCAGTTCTTCAGCTGGCCCAGCATTGACCATGGACCAGAAATCCTGCTTGAGGATATCAGATGCTTCTTGAAAAGTTTCATGTACGATGGATAGCTCTTCATAACCACTCATCATACCGACTGATTGCGATCCTTGGCCTGGAAATACAAATGCAAATTTCATAATTTACCAGCGGAGTAATGCCGCCCCCCAAGTAAATCCGCCGCCGACACCTTCCAACAGTACCAGTTGATCAGAATTAATTCGTCCATCACGTACGGCCATATCAAGCGCCAGGGGAATGGATGCGGCAGAGGTGTTACCATGTTTATTGACAGCCGTGACGACTTTTTCCATAGGTATACCAAGTTTTTTTGCGGTTGATTTAATGATGCGAATATTTGCCTGATGAGGGATCAGCCAATCAATATCTGCGGCCTGTAAGTTATTTTCAGCAATCGCTTCTCGCACGACTTCTTCCAGAACCTTTACCGCAAATTTAAAAACGGTATTGCCATCCATGTTAATAAACGGTGTTCCCTGGATTTCTCCGCCACCAATACTGCCAGGTACAGATAAAACTTTGCTGTAACTGCCGCTGGCATGTAGATGAGTAGACAAGATGCCAGGATGCTCACTCTGAGAGAGCACAACTGCACCAGCACCGTCTCCAAATAATACGCAAGTGCTGCGATCATTCCAGTCAAGGATTTTTGAGTAAATTTCACTACCAACAACCAATGCATTGCGGCATTTTCCTGAACGAACAAACATGTCAGCAGTGGCAAGTGCATACACAAAACCACTACATACTGCTTGCACATCAAATGCAGGGCAATTATCAATCCCGAGTTTCTCTTGCAAAATGCAAGCTGTACTTGGGAAAACCATATCCGGCGTTGTAGTTGCAACGATAATTAGATCAATATCTTTTTGTGTTACACCTGCGGCTTGCATCGCATTTTGACTGGCATACAATGCCAGATCACTGGCTACTTGATCTTTATGAGCGATATGCCGTTGCTGGATACCTGTTCGGGTGCGTATCCATTCATCGCTTGTATCAACCATGGCCTCCAGGTCTTTATTGGTGAGTATTTTTTCTGGTAAATAACCACCTGTCCCAATGATTTTTGAATACATCATTTTGTGTTCTCTTTAAGAGAGAGTTTGGGATGATGCGATAACTCCGCTACTTGTTCGCTAATACGCCGTAGCATCCCTCCTCGCACTTCATCAACTGCGCGGTTAATGGCCGAACAAAATGCATAAATGTCAGCAGAGCCATGACTCTTAACTACAATTCCACGCAAACCTAGCAAGCTGGCACCATTGTATTGCCGATGATCGACTCTACGTTTAAAAGCCTTAATAACAGGTGTTGCAATGATTCCAGCAAATTTTGTCAAAAAGTTTCGTGTAAACTCCTCACGCAAATAGGTTGCTAGCATTTGCGCTAAACCCTCTGAGGTTTTTAATGTCACATTTCCCACAAAACCATCACATACAACAATGTCAGTAGTCCCTTTGTAAATATCATTTCCTTCGATATTACCGTAAAAATTAAGTCCACTGTCATGCAGCAATTCAGCTGCACGTTTAACAATTTCGTTGCCTTTGATCGCTTCCTCACCGATATTAAGTAAACCGACACTTGGTGCGGTTGTATCTTCAATAGAAGATACCAATGAAGCGCCCATTACGCCAAATTGCAACAAATGTTCTGGCGTGCAATCAATGTTAGCACCTAAATCTAAAATATAGGTATGGCCCTTAAGAGTAGGCAGGGCCGCCGCAAGTGCAGGGCGATCAATTCCAGGAATGGTCTTTAATACGAATCGGGAGGTCGCTAATAATGCGCCTGTATTGCCAGCACTGACACACGCCTGTGCTTCACCATTTTTAACCAAATTGATAGCAACACGCATAGAAGAGTCTTTTTTGCCACGTAGTGCAAGTGCAGGAGGCTCATCCATACCAACAACTTCAGTTGCAGCATGCAATCGTAACCGGGGCCCTAATTCAACTTTTAATACAGCGAGCTCTGCTTTGATGGCATCAGGTATTCCGACTAGAATAATATCAGCTTCAGGGTCACGACGGAGATAATTAACAGCTGAAGGCACTGTAATATGGGGACCATGATCGCCACCCATACAGTCTATTGCTACAGTAATGTCCAATTTTGATGCTCTAATGACAGAAGGGAACTAAACGCTCGGTATAACTAATAGCGGTGAGTTATATTTTAATCGTCTTTGGTTTGCACAATCTTCTTACCACGATAATAACCATTAGGACTTATATGGTGACGTAAATGTACCTCTCCCGTGCTGGGTTCTACTGCCAATGGAGGATTGGTCAGAAAATCATGTGCACGACGCATGCCACGTCTAGATGGAGATTTTTTGTTTTGTTGAACAGCCATTATAATTCCTTAAATTCAATGTATTTTCTTAAGTTCTGCTAATGCTGAAAAAGGGCTCTTTATATTTTCTGCATTTTTTATTTCTTGTACTTCTGGCTTGTGTATCTCGCACTCACCTTCCTGGTGGCGTGCTGAAATTGACAAACTCAAAATTATTTCATCCTCAATTAAATTCAAGACATCCAAATCTGATGTTGCTAAAACTGCATCTATTGAACCATCTTTATCAAATTGATTTAGCTCGGACTCACTTTTAGCCAGTAAAAGAGATGTTCTTAGATCCAGTATATGTTTTAAGCTGCCAAGACAACGTTGGCAACAAAGATAAATTTCACCCTCAACTCTTATATATAAAGTTGGTTTGTTGCTTGCATCATGTTTTCCGCTGATTTGATAACTTAACGTATTCGTGTTTTCAGTATTTTCAAATAGATAATCTTGCAATCGGAAAAGCGCTGTAATAGGAACTTTACCATGATGCGTTTTCGCATTATATACAAAATCTAAGGGGTCCTCTATCACAAATCGCACAGACATAAGCTCGGCATGGTATATTTTTTACCTTTATATGTCAAAAAAACCAAAAGGAAATTTTGAATACACAAAATATTACTTTGAAACAGAAATTAATCTTGGGATCAAGTTCTATTTATCGGCAGCAGTTGTTCCAACGATTACTAGTTCCATTTGAGGCGGTAAGTCCTGACATAGATGAAACACCGCTACCTAATGAAAAACCAGAAATTACAGCTATGCGTTTGGCAGAAACTAAAGCGCGCGAGGTTGCCAAAATGCACCCACAAGCTATTATTATTGGCTCTGATCAAGTTGCAGTATTGGATGAAGTTCTTCTTGGTAAGCCACTAAACTATGAAAATGCAGTTAAACAATTGCAGTTAGTACGCGGGAAGCGTGTTATTTTTTATACCGCAATAAGTCTACTGAATGACTATACTGATAACCTACAAACACGCGTAGTTCCATCTAGCGTTAAATTCCGCCAGCTTAGTGATCAACAAATTCAAAATTATCTAACCAAAGAGCAACCTTATCATTGTGCTTGCAGTGCAAAATCAGAGGGTTTGGGTATTGCGCTAGTAGAATGGATGTCAAGCGATGATCCGAATGCATTGATTGGGCTGCCACTTATAGCACTAGTTGATATGCTGGCGAGTGAAGGTATCAATATCGTTTAAATTTATTGTTTATTTCATGTAATCAAATACCAAACTTACTTTTTGTCGATATTTCCTGGTAAACATATTTATTGGAATACTAAAGATAACTTTAGCCTGAATATTGCACTAGTTGGTGGAATTTAAACGCCGCTTTGTATTGAATTGAGCGTGTTCGCGATCGGAGACGCAGTTATTCTGCGGCGTAAAGCGCATGTACGTTCTATTCAATACAAAGCAAGTTAAAAACCAGCAAGTGAGCCTTAAGTACAAATTGTATTTTAGAAAAAATAACTAAAAACCTATAGGTATAACGATTACAGGCAAAAATCTAACGCACTGGTGCAATATTGGGTTAGTGAATTTGATATTTTTTTATTTCTTTTTGGCACTTAATTTTTTATAGCAAGTGTTTTGCTAAACCAGTTAAAAGCCGGTTTCACAGGGATTTCTTTATGTTTCTTTATAGGTTTATCGTCGTTTTGTTTTTTGGAAGTTGCTTTCAAATTCAGGTTGCGGTATCCATTTTTTTGCAGACCTTTATTTCACCAGCGATTGCAGGAAATGATATATCCATGATGGCTTTTGAGCAAAATGGCAACGTTGTCGCACAAGAACCGATTTTCGATAAACAAGAACTCACATTACGTGAAGCCGTACAATTGGCATTACAACATAATCCGGAATTAGCTGCTTTTGAGAAAGAAATACAAGCACTTGGCGGCATAACTTTACAAGCGGGATTATTACCAAACCCTGTTTTACAGTTTAATCATGAAGATATTAGCTCCCGAGCAGATGGTCCAGCTGCTAGATTTTCATCAATTCGAATTAGTCAATTAATTGAAATTGGCGGCAAACGTTCAGCGCGTACACATGCGGCATCTCTGGGGCAAAAACGAGCAGAGCATGAGTATGCAATAAGGCGTTTGGATTTAATTGCCCAGGTCGCCAATATGTTTACAAATGTACTGACTGGGCAAGAGCGTCTGCAACTTGCTTTGGCAAGCCAAGAATTAGCACAGAAAGTGGTCGATACTGCGACTAAACGTGTACAAGCCGGCAAAGCACCACCGATTGAAGAAACCAGGGCTAAAGTATCATTGGCATCCGCCAATATTGAACTGAAACAAGCACAACGTGATTTGATTGCTTTGCGTAAACAATTGGTTTTACTCTGGGGTGGGCAGACACCCAAGTTTGAGCGTGTTTTGGGTGATTTAGAATCATTTGTTGTAGTACCTGAATTTAATTTACTGGAAGATCGCATGCGTTCAAACCCTTTAGCGCTAAGTAGCCTTAGAAATTTTGAACAACGCAAGGCTCTATTGACGTTGGAGAGAGCGCGTCGGATTCCTGATGTAACTGTCAATGCCGGTGTCAGGCGATACGAAGGTGCGCATGACACTACTGCGCTTGTCGGTCTTTCTATTCCGTTACCATTATTCAATCGTAATCAGGGCAATCTTTTAGCAGCACACCGACGTGTTGATCAGGCTATGGACCAACAAATGGCAACTGATTTGCAATTAAAAACATTGCTGGTCCAGGCTTATGAGGCGCTCACCGCTGCAGATAATGAAATTAAAATGCTGCGTGATGAGATCTTACCGGGTGCCAAGGAAACTTTCTCCATGGCAAGCCGGGGATATGAACTAGGAAGATTTGGTTTTTTGGA
>JAHZIU010000116.1 GCA_022601315.1 Betaproteobacteria bacterium | reverse complement strand
TTGGACAGCTTTGGTGAATCTGCGGTACGATTGCGCCAAGTGACAGATTTTATCGTTAAGCGTAAATTCTAAGGAATCACTAGTTTCCTAAGTATTATTTTCCATTTTTCTTTTTTTCAGGTTTTGAATGTATCCACTGTTAGATACCATTAATTCTCCGTCCCAGTTACGTGAGCTGGAGCAAAAACAATTGCCACAATTTGCCAAGGAATTACGTGATTTCCTGGTTGAGTCGGTCGCGAAAACCGGTGGGCATTTGTCATCCAACTTGGGTACAGTCGAATTAACCATTGCATTACACTATATTTTTGATACACCGCATGACCAGTTGGTTTGGGATGTCGGTCATCAAACCTATGCGCATAAGATCCTAACAGGACGGCGTAGTGGCATGGATAGATTACGTATGCACGGTGGCGTTGCCGGCTTCCCACGCCGTGATGAGAGTGAATATGATGCGTTTGGTACAGCGCATTCCAGCACGTCTATCAGTGCTGCGCTTGGTATGGCTGTGGCCGCACAATTAGAAAATACAAATCGGCGTGCCATCGCAATTATTGGTGATGGGGCTATGAGCGCAGGTATGGCGTTTGAAGCTTTGAATAATGCTGGCGTGATGGATGCTAATTTGTTGGTCGTGCTGAATGACAATGACATGTCCATATCTCGTCCAGTTGGCGCATTGAATAATTATCTTGCCAAACTGATGTCTGGCCGGTTTTATGCAACCGCCCGGCGTGCTGGTGAGAAAGTATTGGGTGTGGTGCCACCAGTATTGGAGTTGGCCAAACGCGCGGAAGAACATATGAAAGGGATGGTGACGCCCGGTACTTTATTTGAAGAATTTGGGTTTAATTATATTGGGCCGATTGACGGCCATGATTTGAATGTTTTGACGACCACATTGGGGAATATTAAAAATCTGGATGGTCCTCAGTTTTTACATGTGGTTACACGTAAAGGTGCGGGTTATGAGGTAGCAGAGGAAGACCCCATTTTATATCATGGTGTCGGTAAATTTGATCCAATTGAAGGTATTGTTGTCAAACCTGTGAGTAAGCCATCTTATACCAATATATTTGGTGACTGGCTATGCGATATGGCGGCTAAGGACTCCCGTTTAATCGGCGTGACTCCGGCCATGCGTGAGGGGTCGGGGCTGGTCAGATTCTCCGAGGAATATCCTGATCGATATTTTGATGTAGGCATTGCCGAGCAACATGCTGTAACATTTGCGGCAGGAATGGCTTGTGATGGTTTGAAGCCGGTGGTCGCGATTTATTCCACGTTCTTGCAACGTGGCTATGATCAATTAATACATGATGTGGCGATCCAGAATTTGCCGGTTGTATTTGCCATTGATCGGGCTGGATTGGTGGGTGCGGACGGCCCGACCCACGCAGGTAGTTTTGATTTGAGTTATTTGCGTTGTATACCGAATATGACGGTTATGGCGCCTACGGATGAGAATGAATGCCGACAAATGCTTTTTACTGCGTTTCAATTGGACACACCGACAGCAGTACGTTACCCACGTGGTGCGGGAGTCGGTGCAGAAGTACAGAAAGAAATGCAGGCGATACCCATTGGTCGTGGTGAAATTCGTCGCCAGGGTAAGAAAATTGCTTTGTTAGCCTTTGGTAGTATGCTGACACCATGTCTGGAAGCAGCGGAAGAGCTGGATGCGACAGTGGCAAATATGCGTTTTGTAAAGCCGCTGGATGATGATCTTGTGGCGTCTTTGGCAGCCAGTCATGACTTGTTAGTCACAGTTGAAGAAAATACCATTATGGGTGGTGCTGGTAGTGCTGTGACCGAATCATTGAATCACCAGCAGATTCTTGTCAAAGTACTGCAGTTAGGTTTGCCAGATATTTTCATAGATCAAGGTGATCCTGCGCAGATGCTTGTTGATTGTGGGCTAAGCAAAACAGGAATTATTAAGTCTGTGCAGGCTTACCTCTAGCATACTAATTTTATAGTGTCCGTTATGATTGATTTCTGAATCAAATAACGTTGATACTCAATCTTCCTACTTAGATGGGAGAAAATGTAATGAACAAACTAATGGATATAGATTTGCCGATTGCGGATGTGCAAAGTTCTCCAGATACGCGACGAATTGCGATTGATCGTGTTGGAATTAAAGCCATCCGTCATCCTGTTGTTGTCGCCGATAAAGATGATGGAATGCAGCATACGATTGCCGTCTTTAATATGTATGTTAATTTACCGCATAATTTTAAAGGCACGCATATGTCTCGTTTTGTGGAAATTCTGAATAGCCACGAGCGTGAAATTTCAGTTGAGTCATTTCAGGCGATTCTGCAGGAAATGGTGGAAAAACTGGAAACAGATTCCGGTCATATTGAAATGACTTTTCCTTATTTTGTCAATAAATCAGCGCCCATATCCGGTGTCAAAAGTTTACTGGATTATGAAGTGACTTTTATTGGTGAAGTAAAAAATCATGAATACCTTTTTACCATGAAAGTCGTTGTTCCAGTGACGAGTTTATGTCCCTGTTCCAAGAAAATCTCAGACTATGGTGCACACAATCAACGTTCACACGTCACAATTTCTGTACGTACCAACAGTTTTGTATGGATAGAGGATGTGATTAAAATTGCTGAGGATAATGCATCGTGTGAATTGTATGGTTTGCTTAAACGCCCTGATGAGAAATATGTGACAGAGAAAGCGTATGATAATCCAAAATTTGTGGAAGATATTGTCAGGGATGTTGCGGAAGTGTTGAATAAGGATCGGCGCATTGATGCTTATGTTGTGGAGTCAGAAAACTTTGAGTCCATTCATAATCATTCCGCGTATGCGTTGATTGAACACGATAAAAATCATCATTAGGGTACTTCTAAAAATCCAGATTTCGTCCAAACTGCTGTGTTGCAGAAAAAATTTATTACTTACATATTAAACATATGCAGCACTGCAAAATTTTTTCTACGCCTTGCATTTGGGCGAACTCTAAATTTTAGAGGCGCCCATCAGTAAGATTGATTGAATCACCTGCATCTAAAATAGCACATTTAGATCCCGTTTTCTCCACCTCACGCTTAAACAGCCCATCATCAGCCGGATTATATGTTTTAGTAAAAAATGCCGGGCAATTATAGTGACAGGGAATTACCAGTTTGGGACGCATATTTTTAACCGCCTGTACGGCTTCTTTGGTATCCATGGTATTGTGAATCTTTTTGCCGCCAATCGGTATCATCAATACATCAGGTTCATTAATTATCTGCCATTCTTTTTCATGCAGTAATGTATCACCAAGATTAACGATTTTTTTGCCACCCAGGTCAATATTAAATCCAATAGCACCCCAACCGATCCTCTCCTTGGGACCTGGCTTAACAGTTTTAGAAAAAGGACCCAATTTAAGAACAAGC
>JAHZIU010000115.1 GCA_022601315.1 Betaproteobacteria bacterium | reverse complement strand
AATTCTAAACAAGCCTCTGCTTAACAAATATTAACTATATCAATTGTATATGATTGGCTTCGCCTTTTTTATGCACAATATGGATACTCTTCATCGGTTTATTTCATCTTTTTTTGAGAATAATTTTCACTACGTCATGTTAATTATGGGATAAAATTTTGCATTGTAGGATACGCACTGTTATGTCATATGATGACTAGTACTCCTTCAGTTTGATATTTACGAAAATATCATCGTTTAATTTAGGGAGAAGTTTAATGAGTTTAGAAAGTGAGATGAAGGCAAGATTTGGAGGGATTTGGAATACGCTCCTATTATTATTTGTGATTATTGTTTGCCTGCGTTTTTCAGGTATTGCAATGGCGGAAGATGATTTGTACGATAGACTGCATTGTTCAGTACATTTGTTTCTTGGTTGCTTGGTCGCTGGCATATTAATGGGCCTGCTAAGAATGTTTCTTGCAACCACCAATGATTCTCATACACGTGCACCCGGATCAGCAAATTTTGCGTCTGGTATGAAATATGGCATCTTGGCAGGCGGCTTCTTGATTCTTATAGCCGGTATGGTTCAGCTTGAAGGCTTCTTAGGGCCACTACAACCTGTGCTTGATGTACTTTTTGCTAAATTGCCTGAGATCTTTGCTTAATAGTTTGTCAGGCCTTAGAAATTGTTGTGTAAAAAGTTAGAAAAGATGCTCAGATTGATTCGGCTTTAAGATACATGGTTATTTATTGTAACGAGAATCGAGACAATCTGAGTTTATTGTAACAAGGGTTAAGTTTCTGGAAGTCAGCAAACAGTTGTGGGATAGTCAAGAACGCAGTTTTTAAGGAAGCACTATTGTTTATTGTAAGTACCGATAACCGGACAATCTTGCTTGCCTGTTATTTAATTACCAGAGTTTCCACCAAGACTTGGCACCAAGTTCCACAGTGTTATCTAAAAAAGCACTGTCGGGAAAGTTTCTTTTCAGAACGCGCTTGGCATCATCTCGCAAATCGTACATCCCAAGCGCTTCATATGCTTGCATCATGATATATAGCGCTTCTTCCGTTGCTGGTGTAAGCGGATATTCTTTTACTGCAAACTGAGCACGATTTGCGGCTGCGATATAGGCTTTTCTTTTCATATAGTAACGCGCTACATGCACTTCATTCATGGCAACAACATTTAACAAATGCGCCATTCGCAGTCTTGAATCTGGAGCATATTTGCTGTCAGGAAAGCGTGCAACCAATGCCCTAAAGTTTTCAAACGATTCACGTGATGCTTTGGAATCCCGTTCACTCATGTCCTGTTTAAGAAAGCCCCGCATCATAAAATTCATGATGCCCCAGTCATCATTGAAGTTCGCTAATCCCTTGATATAATAGGCATAATCTACATTTTTGTGATTTGGGTGCAAATTAATAAAGCGATCAGCCGCTGCCAGTGCTGAAGCAGGTTCCTGGTCTTTATAGTAGGCATAGGCTGTCTCAAGTTGTGCTTGCTGAGCAAACCGTCCATAAGGATAACGTGCTTCAAGAGATGAATATAGTTTAATGGCTGCGGTATAATTACCGTCATTCAATTTATCTCTTGCTTCAGAATAAAATTTATTGGCAGACCAATTTTGGTCGTCCTCTTGTGTGTCCGGCATCAAACCACAAGCGGATAGCCATGCTACAGCTATAATTAACGTAAAATGACGTATCATAATGAATTCCACTAAAGACCATGATCTATCGAATAATTATAGCGTAAAGTTACCAACTCAACCAAGTATTGAAGCTAGTGAATCAGCAATAATTGATTTGGTCATTCCTTCTGATTACATTGGGTTACGGCTAGATCAGGCACTGGCAAAATTGTTACCTAACTGGTCGCGTGCGCGGCTACAAACATGGATAATAGAACAGCGGGTCTTACTTGATGGTCAGGCTGCGACAGTAAAACAAAAAGTTTGGGGCAATGAGCATATCCAAATTACCCCGCATGAGATCGTTACGGAATCAACGTACAGTGCTGAAGATATCAATCTGGATATTGTCTTTGAGGATGAGACTATTATCGTTATTAATAAACCAGCGGGTTTAGTTGTCCATCCAGGTAACGGTAACTGGCATGGTACCATGCTCAATGCTTTGTTACATCATGCACCTCAATTGGGAAATATACCTCGTGTCGGTATTGTGCATCGTCTGGACAAAGAAACCAGCGGATTGTTAGTAGTAGCAAAAACCATTGAAGCGCAAACCAGCTTAGTGCGTCAGTTGCAACAACATACCGTTAAACGTGAGTATATGGCTTTGGTGTTGGGTGAAGTTGCAATGAGTAGCTTTGTAGATGGTGCGATAGGCCGTCATCCAACACAACGCACCAAAATGGCTGTTACCGTCAAAGGTAAACCTGCGCGTACGCATTATCAACCCATCGAATACTTTGAAGGCTGTACTTTGTTGCAATGCAGCCTCGAAACAGGGCGTACACACCAGATCCGTGTGCACATGTTGAAAATCGGGCACCCTTTGGTTGGTGATCCAGTGTATGGCGGAAAACCGAGGAAAACACAGCCAATCATTGGACAGTTATTAATTCGTTTTTCCAGGCAAGCACTGCACGCACAAAAACTGGCCTTGACACACCCAAAAAGTAAACAGATTATGCAATGGGAAGGCGTAGTGCCAGACGATATGGCTCAGTTATTACAAGAACTCAGGGAGCGTTCCCGAACTTGTGATTAACTACCACAACAGCGCTTGAATTTCTTTCCGCTACCGCAAGGACAAAGTGTGTTGCGAGCTGTTTTTTTTGGCGCAGGTTGCGAAAAGATCTTTCCATCAACATAGAACCATTGCTCATTCTCACATTGAAACCGACTAAGTTCGTGTAACATGAGCGTCCTGCCCTTTTTTGTATATCTTGCAATAAACTCAACATAGCCTTCATTTACAATCGCATTATGCATTCCATGTCGGCAACTAATAATTTCCAGGCTTAACCAATTTATTTCGCGCTCCAGTTCTAATTGTTCTGGCCTGGTGTCCATGTGCCAAGTTTGTAATAAATAATCATTATCACATGCAACATATGCAGTATAACGTGAGCGCATCAATCGTTCCGGAGATTGTGGCAAGTCACCTATTTCAATATAGCGACCACAACACTGAACATAGTCTTTTCTTGAGCCACAGGGGCAAAGTTTAAAATTATGTTTCATTTATTTGGTTTGTTGGTAAGCAGTCTTGAAGCCAACTATAATATGCTTATTAAATTATAGAAAAATAAAGCAAGGAGGCCTCGTTGAAAAATTATTTTATATTACTGCTGATTACAGCACTTCTTTTTGTGGGATCTACTGGTACAGCCTATAGCCAAGCCACTGACAATGTAAAGGGAATGGCCATGTGTGATCGAATTGAGAAACAAGGCATGTGTGAAGAATATCGTTTAAGTACTTTATCTGCTGCTGACAGGCAGTTAATCACAAAACACTGTACTACTGACGCGCTGTGTCCAACTGAGGACCGTATTGGAATATGCCTGAGATATAGAGACCCTGATGACATTATTTTTGATAAACACTACTATCGCAATGTCGACAATAAAGAAGATTGGCAGCCTGAATTTATAGAAGAAACATGCATCAAAAATAACGGGCGATATGAAGCGAACTAATAGACGCTCGTACGCCTAGTATATCTTTAACTTGATATTGTATGATCTAATAAACTTGGTGTTATGCAAACTTTCTGAAAACACTTTGCGAGCAAGAACAAGCATATCGTTTCCTGAATTGCATAATCAATTAATTTTGTCCAAGAATAACAGGCCGTGCTACAACTCTAAGACAACCATCGATAGTCATTGTATGCTGTTTTTGTTGTCTGTTAAGTCCAACAGGTGCCAGTAAGTTTCACATCTTTTGAGTCTTGGTTTATTCGCTTATCGATAAAGGCGTACGTGTTGAATGCTACTAATGTTACAGCAAATTCTGGCGGTAAAATTAATCTCGAATTAATGACCTGTATGACTTATATGGATAATCACCAGATGTGGGTACTATTCATTGATGATGTCTGATACATCAAGAACATTAAGCGTTTGTATTATGAAAATATATTTACGATTCCAACAGTATTAACGTGTCAGGCCCTAAATGGATGCTGTAAAAGAGAGTTATGAAATATTTCAGACAATTTAATATTGCATTAGACAGTGGTTTATCAAAATCGGTATTCGATCATGTAAGAAACTATATGATGTGTTCGTTGCTTCTTGCGATTGGCGTTAGAGGGATTACACAAGAAGCAGACTTGGTTTTTGATTTGCTGCCTAATAATTATGCAGGAATAAGTCTTGTCCTACTCTCATGCGTACTATTCTGTTTAAACCTTTATGATGGTATTAGAGAAATATCGAGGTCCAGGTATCATTCAATATTCATATTAGGATTAATTATTTTATATATTGCTATGACAATCGTAGTTATAGAACTCGCATCAAGTTTTCGAGCATCATTTTAAGTAACAAAAGATAAACTACCGATTTTGTCAGAGAAATGTGAACTATATCAGTTTGACAATTCCAGCATGAAGTATCAAAAAAAAAGTTTGTGCAAGAATTTGAGTCGGTATGCAAATCCATTACTGAAGAACTGAGAAAGTCAGAAGGAATGTGAATTGAGAAAGGGGATTTGATGACAGATCATGTGTGTTTATTTCAAATCCAGGTTTGTTATAGGTATAAGATTTT
>JAHZIU010000114.1 GCA_022601315.1 Betaproteobacteria bacterium | reverse complement strand
TTCAATTAATCAAATAAGGGTTACCCGTTTTTTTCAGTCGGTTCTGGCTTACCCTAAAACGATCATTGTAGCAGGGCTTATCTTGATATTGGGATCAGCTATTTTTATCCCAACATTACAGAAAGACACGCGTTCTGATGCGTTCATTCCGCCGGACCATCCCGCACTCATCTATCGTGACAAGGTGGAAGATATTTTTGGTCTTAAAGACCCAATGGTTATCGCCATTGTTAATGAGGGCGAAACAGGCATCTTTAATCCGCAGACATTAGCGTTGGTGGATTGGTTAACACAACAGATTGAATCAATGGATAACATAGATCATGAGCGTGTGACCAGTCTTGCCACGGAAAATGACATCATTGGTACTGATGACGGTATGATCGTTGCAGCGTTTTTCGAGGCGCCACCCAAAGATCAGCAGCAAGCAGATCATATTCGTGCGGCTGTGATGGATTTCCCACTGTATTTGGGAAGCCTAGTATCACGTGAAGGTGATGCGACGCTAATTGTGGCTGAGTTAATTGATCAAACGCAAGCACAAGAGGTTTATACCAGCTTACTTGAACTGGTTGAGCGAGCACCCACACAGCCGGGTGATGCGATCCATGTCGCGGGTGAAGGCGCAGTCAGTGGTTATATGGGCGCATATATTGATGCAGATGCACAGCGCTTAAATCCCATTGCTGCATTAATTATCACACTCATTTTATTTGTTTCTTTCCGTACACTGCGTGGCACATTGTTGCCCAACTTTGTCGTGCTCGCAACGGTTGGTAGTGCTTTGGGCGTGATGGCGGCATTTGATGTGCGTTTTTTTGTGATTACAAATGCGTTACCAGTTGTTTTAATTGGTATCGCTGTTGCGGACTCAATTCATATTTTGAGTCAGTATTACGAAGAAATTGCACAGAATCCCAAAGATACGCCACAGCAAATTGTAATGCGCACCATGGAAGCAATGTGGCGTCCAATCACAGTCACAACCTTTACAACCATGGCAGGCTTTCTTGGTTTAAGTTTGGCTTCGGTAATGCCGCCCATGCAATATTTTGGCTTATTCGCCATGCTCGGCGTGGGCGTTGCCTGGATTTTTTCCATTACTGTATTGCCCGCCGCATTGAGCTTGCTAAAACTCAAACCCAGTCCGGCTTATCGAACCGCAGCACAACTAAACGCCGTGCAATTAAGCGTATCTCAAGTAGACCGCTTTGGTCTAGCCATGAAAGCTTTTGGAAGTTGGGTTTCCCGCCACCACATTGTGGTGTTGTTCCTGGCTTTATTGGTGACAGTTGCTGGGGTAATGGGTGCTACTCGACTCGAGTTAAATGAAGCACGCATTGATATTTTCCAGAAAGATGAGCCTATCGTCAAAGCAGATACACTGATTAATCAGAAGCTTGATGGGGTACATTATCTTGATGTTGTGGTGGAAACACCGCAAGCAGAAGACATATTTAAACCCGAGCATTTAAGGCGCATTGAAGCCCTGCAACGCTACGCTGAGACATTGCCAAACGTCAATGGCTCCACTTCAATTGTGGATTACTTGAAGCAAATGAATCGGGCGCTAAATGAAGACCGTTTGGATGCCTACCAACTGCCAAATGACCCTGATCTGGTAGCGCAGTATTTCTTGCTGTATTCGGCAAGTGGTGATCCCACTGATTTTGAAAAAGAAGTCGATTATGACTACCGACTTGCCAATGTTCGTATCCGCATGGATACCGGTGTTTATACCGATGAGAAAGTCGTTGTGGAGGCCATGCAACACTATGTTAATGACCATTTCAATACAGCCGGTATCAGTGCCAATCTTAGTGGGCGCGTAAATGTCGATTATCACTGGATTAAGCTCCTGGGAGCAAGCCACTTTGGTAGTGTCGCCGTAGCATTAATTCTGGTTTGGATGATGGCGTCGTTCAATATGCGTTCAATGGTTGCCGGTGTTATCACGGTCATTCCTGTTGCTTTCTCAGTGTTGTTGATTTACGCCGTGATGGGGTTTTCCGGTATCTGGCTCGCCATTGGTACTTCTATGTTCGCAGCTATAGCGATCGGATTGGGCGTTGATTTTGCGGTACATACCATTGAACGTTTTAAAGTTTTAATCCGAGAAAAGCAACATTCCTTTGATGAAGCCATTGAAATTTTATATCCCAGCACAGGGCGTGCTTTGCTATTCAATTTCACCGCGTTAGTGCTGGGGTTTGGCGTCCTGGCAACCAGTGAAGTCGTGCCATTGATTAAATTTGGCTCGCTTGTTGCAGTGGGTATTTCGGCGAGTTTTATTGCCAGCATGACTTTACTGCCTGCATTAATCAAAGCAATCCAACCTGCTTTTTTATACCCCAATGAGACGGTTGCGAGCAGTGTTTCACACAACAAGGTGATGGAAGCTAATGATCTTACAAATACAACTCAAAAGGAGAAAAACGATGAAACACAAAAAGAACCTGTTTAACCAGCTCTTAGTCATCAGTATTAGTACTCTTATATGGGTAAATTTGGCACTCGCAGAATCAGATCAGCTGAGTGGTCTTGAAATTGCCCAGCAGGTTAATGCGCGTGATGAGGGTGAAGCAGTATCACGTAACTTAGTCATGGAAATGATCGATCGTCGTGGCAAGAAGCGGGTACGAGAGACACGTGGTTTTCGCAAATATTATGGCGCAGAAAAACGCACTATTATTTTCTACTTACAACCGAAGAATGTGCGAAAAACAGCTTTTTTAACTTATGACTACCCACAAGTCGATGACGATCAATGGCTATATTTACCAGCCATGCGCAAAGTTCGTCGTATTTCATCGTCAGATCGTGGCGATTATTTTCTAGGGACTGATTTTACTTATGAAGATATAAAAAAAGAAGGCAAACTCGGTATTGAGGATTACACCTGGAGAAAAATCGGTGAAGAAATCATTGATGACCACCATAGCTATATCGTCGAAGCTATACCCATTAATGACGAAGTAGCTAAAGAGCTGGGGTATGGCAAGGTCATTTATAGTGTCGATAGTAACATCTGGATGGTGCGTCAGGCCAAAAGCTGGGATATCCGAGGTAATGCGTTAAAAACCGTCCACACCCGTGATATTTATCAAGTGCAAAATATCTGGACGGCGCACACGTTAGAAGTCAGTAATCACAAAACCGGGCATAACACGCGTTTCCTTTTCAGTGATATTGATTATTCAACCGGCGTGACGGACGACGTTTTTACGCAACAGTCATTACGTCGTGGTTTGTAAGCGGACGGAAGCAATAGATCATCATGTCACGACTTAACTACACTGTTGTATGGCTAAGTCATGTATTGATGATCTTCAGTAGCATAAGTTTTAATGCTTGGCCCAGTGAGGCAGATAATGAAAAGATATTCAGTAATATTGAATACAGTGCTTTGTTGGAAACACAATGGGCTTATGGAATTTCTAGGAAAAGCAGCCAGAAATTGCAATTTATTTATGAGCCTGAAATTAATATCGAACTGCCAAACAATCAAAAATTCACGATGATTGGCCGTTTGCGTGGTGACATCGAAGATAATCTAGAGCCTGGCAATCCATCACAAACTGAACTTTCACCAATTTCCCGTCGCGCGTTAATTGGCGATCATATTGATTTGGCATTACGTGAATTTTATTATGAGGCAGCCGTTGGCGATACATATTTGACGTTGGGAAAGCAGCAAATTGTTTGGGGTCAGGCGGATGGATTAAAATTGCTGGATGTCGTTAATCCACAAGATTTTCGTGAATTTATTCTGGATGATTTTAGTCGATCACGTATTCCTTTGTGGACAGTAAACACTGAACTATCAATTCACGATACGGTGTTGCAGCTAATTTGGATTCCAGATCAAACCTACCATGCGCTACCTGAATCAAACGCACTTTATGCATTTACTTCACCGCTACTAGTGCCCGCTGCGCCGTCTGGAGTAGACTTGAATTTGCAGCCAGTCGACAAACCTAATCGTTTTTTTACAGATGCGGATTACGGTGCGCGTCTGACCAGTTTCGTTGGTGGCTGGGATTTAACGCTTAACTATCTCTATCATTACAACGATATCCCGGTTTTATTTCGCACTTTAACATCCGGCCCACAACCAACAGTTACGATAACACCGCGTTACGAACGGTCTCATCTGCTTGGTGGCACATTTAGTAATGCTTTTGGAAATTTTGTACTACGTGGTGAAGTGGGCTATTCAACAGATCGATATTTTCTCGTACCGGATAGAGATGATCGCGATGGCGTAAATAAAAGCGATGAACTGGCTTATGTGATTGGATTGGACTGGTCCGGTATTGAAGATACATTTCTAAGTGTACAGTTGTTTCAAAGTCACTTAGTTGACAATCAGCCGGAGCTGGCTAGGGACAAAGTGGACACTACCCTAACATTTTTAGCGCGACATAATTTTCTCAACGATCATTTGGTTGCTGAAGTATTGTGGATACAAAGTGCAAATAATGGTGATGGGCTGGTGCGCCCGAAGATTAGTTATGAATGGCAAGACAATTTTAAAATCTGGGCGGGTATGGATATTTTTTTTGGGGACCAAACGGGATTATTCGGACAATTTTCTAGCAATGATCGATTGGCTGTTGGTATTGTATGGGGACTATGAGCAAAATAAACCATCAATATTTGATTCATGATTTCTTTAGATTGAATGTTGTGTCAACGGGTGGGATAGTTTGAAAAATTATTGATGTGATTAATGAAAGTTCCGGGTGGGGGTATTTTATTTGCAAAAAAATGCACCTCACTGATAAATCAATGAGGTGCTAAGGCTTCGTCACGAACTCATACTACTTACTACGGGTGTTGCCTGCAACTTAGAGAAATTAATGAATGCTTCGCATATTTATCAATTATATTTTTATTCTGTTAATAAGATTTGATTTTAGAAGCCGATTCCCAAATAACCACCTGCAGTCAGCCCGTCAACGTTGACGCCATCGTGCTTGCCGCCAGTTACATGGTAGCGCGCATCAAGACCAACATAGAAGTCTTTCCAGATATTGTAATCGGCACCTGCAGCAAACATAACGCCCGGTGTTAATACCGTAATGGATTCAGACGGTGGACTAATCACGTGAATGGCTAGACCTGCAGGGATGATCCATGGTCTGAGCTTGCTGCCCTCCAGAAATTTAATTTTAGGTGCTGCTGTTAAAGTAAACTGGCTAACTGTCACATTCCTTGGGTTATCTGCGACTGTCGCGCCGATGACCGGACCAGCCAATTGGGTAGGTGAATTGGCAAGTACGTTACCTTGTTGGCCACCAAATCGTTTGTACTCGAACATGAGTTCGGCAAAAACATCTGTTCTTGACATAACACCCCACACATCTCTGGTCAGACGCCAGTCAATTCCCGCGCCCACATACCATGCATCTTTATCTCCTTGCTCTTGTGCGCCAAGAGGGGCTACATTACTTTGTAGCGTTACGCCATTACGGCCTTGTGCAGCGTGTGCAAAGCCACCACGGAAAAATAGCATGCGGCTCTTACGATCCTGCCTGTCTCCACGGGATACAGCTAAGTTTGCTTGCTCTGTAGCTGCTACAGCTTTGTCTTTTGCTTGAATAGCAGTATCTCTTGCTTGTATAGCCGTATCTTTTGCTTGAGTAGCTTGCTCCAGATCTTTTTTTGACTCAGCTTTTATCTGATTCAATTGATTCTGAATGACTCGTAACTGGTTTTCTAATTGTTTTACCCTTTCGTCTACCGAATGAGCCAAAGTCTGTGGCGCAATCATTGCTGCTGCAATGACAAATGAGCCGGCAGCTACACGGCGTTTCAGATGTGTGCTGTCAAGAAAAAATTTCATTTACCCCTCCCCTTTATTATTTTTTACTGCTGATCTCTAACTGAGGGGATAATAAAAAATAATTGTTTTGGTAACTTTGATCTGAATCAAGTTAAGATCAATAATTAAGTACTTTCTTTATATTTCTATGATTTCTTGGCTTTTAAACAACACACCTTTTCCGTCTTTGGAAACCGCGCTTGTGGAGCCAAATGGTTTATTGGCGGCTGGCGGTGATCTTTCAATACAACGTTTACTCACTGCATATCGTGCAGGTATTTTTCCTTGGTTTAATGAAGGCGAGCCTATTTTATGGTGGAGTCCTGATCCACGTATGATTCTGTTTCCAAATGAATTAAAGATATCGCGTTCGTTACGAAAGTCACTAAAAAGAAATCTGTTTACGATTTGTTTCGACCAACATTTTGAACAAGTGATGCACGCTTGTGCTGCACCACGTGAAGGGCAGTCTGGGACGTGGATTCACCCTGAAATGATTTTAGCTTATTCCAAGCTGCATGAGATGGGCCTGGCACATTCAGCGGAAGTCTTGGTTGATGATGTGTTGGTCGGTGGGCTTTACGGTGTTGCGCTGGGAAAGGTTTTTTTTGGTGAATCCATGTTTTCTAATGTCACAGATGCATCTAAAATTGCATTTGTTCATTTGGTAAAGAAACTGGATGAATGGAATTATGGCGTCATTGACTGTCAGGTCAAAACAGCGCATCTGGCATCATTGGGCGCACGTGAAATTCCAAGAGTCGAATTTAGTCGGTTGCTTAATGTCCTGATATCCGACATCGACAAAGGCGAAAAATGGGAATGTTCCGATTCGTTAAATGAAAAATTATATTAATCAATAAGTGCTTAAATTTCCTACCACTCGTTCCTATTCATGCGGCTATCTGGCAGAAAGATTGGCATGTTCTGAAGTCGTTGCGTCAGAATATTTCTTGACACTCAAATCCATGGTCAGAACAAGCTTTCGATGGACACCCGGCTGGACGAAATACCCCGCCGTACAAAGCACCGGTCATTGGAGTGGAAAAGGGCGGCACCAAAAAGCATGTAGGTGGCGGCAAAGCGA
>JAHZIU010000113.1 GCA_022601315.1 Betaproteobacteria bacterium | reverse complement strand
CGGTTATTATCTAGGGGCTGTGGAACTTGATCGTGTTTTGGGTCATTCAATGCAAGAACAAAATTTTATTTGCCAGCTTTCTGAACAACAAATGCTGGGCGCATATTTGTTAACTGTTTTGGTAGCATTCATTGCTGCAATCATTGGAGGTTTTCGTGCGATTAAAGTTGAACCTGCCGAAATTTTTCGACAACAGTAACATTCTATTGTTACAAGGTTTATTTATTATTTTAATTACGATGTCTGGTACATCGTTGGCATGGGATAGTAAGTATTACAACCCCAACCCGGAGCCTGATGATGTTATTTTACCCATGCCTTGTGGCGGAGAAATGGCGTTCAGAAAAGTGTCAGTGCCGGGCACTAAACCGATGGAAGATTATCCAATAAATTTGGGTGGGACTGATGAGGAATGGGGGCATGTGGAGAATACGCGTGCTGATTATATTGCGGGTAGTTTTACGGAAAAAAACAGTCGTTATTATTTGATTGGAAAATATGAAGTAAACCAGTTGCAATATGCAGCGGTGATGAACGATGAATGCCCTAAAGCTTCAATGAAAGGACGTTTGCCCCAGAATAAAGTGAATTGGTTTGAAAGTATTGCATTCACCAATCAATATAACCTTTGGTTGTTAAAAAATGCTAAAGACAAATTGCCTAATAATGATGGAACGCCCGGATTTGTGCGTTTACCAACAGAAACAGAATGGGAATATGCCGCCAGAGGGGGGGTTGCCGTTCCCACTTCAACTTTTCAGGAACGATTGTTTCCAATGGAAGAAGATATTAAGCAATATGTTTGGCTAGCAGGCACGCAATCAGCCAATGGCAAAGTGAAGCTGACGGGTTTGTTGAACCCCAACCCTTTGAAAATTTATGATATTCTTGGTAATGTCGATGAAATTGTATTAAATCCTTTTCGGCTGAATAAGCTGACAAGAGAGCATGGCCAGGCGGGCAGTTTTGTTGTTAGGGGTGGGAATTTTATGACCGGTGAAGCAGCGGTCAGAACATCTATGCGGGAAGAAGTGCCTTATTACATTAATGAGGGATTGAGAAAAAGCAAAACAACCGGTTTCAGAGTGGTGGTTGGTTCTGCTTTACTAACGTCACTCGCAACGATAGAAGATTATCGGGTAGCCTGGCGTGGATTGGGGAAAGATATAGCGAGTTCTTCTATTCCTGCGCGAATTGGTGAGAGGTCTTTGGATAATCCAGTTGATGAATTAGAAGCGTTGACTAAAGCTGTTTCTGATGCCAACATGAAGAAAAGACTGCAAAATTTGACTCAAGTGCTGAGGGGAAGTATTGAAGCTAAGTCGGAACAAACAGACCGGGCCGCCAATTCAGCATTAAGATTGGGTTACTTTTTATGTCAAGGTCTGCGAGATGACGCGGCAGCATTACGGCCAGTTAAAGAACGCTACGAGTCGTCTTGTGAGGAGAAAGTGACTAACGAAGGTTATTGTAAGCTGGCTGCAGAGAGAATTCGTTCGAGTGAGGCGATAATAACAAAGAATCTTGATTATTATGCCGATACGATACCGCAGACTGCTTTGGATTATTCTGATATAACATTGAATAAACAGAAAAATACATTGACTGCGATTTTACAAGAAAGAAAACTCGACAGTATTATTAAATATCTAGACGTCTATAGAAAACACTTAAGCCAGTTTGCTGCAAATGGCATGATCAAAAAAAATAGTTGGTTTGAGGACTGTATTTCGATAGGGAGAGTAAATTAAGGAATTCATCACATGTTAAATCGAGGCATTATCATTTTTATAGTATTAGTGCTATCTGCCTGTGCCCAAAATACACACCGGACATCGCCGCCCGGGCAGGTATATCAGCAGCAGGTGCCTGTGCAGGCGCCCGCTTATCCTTTGACGAGTAAAGCAGATATTGAATTGTTGCAACAACGCTTGAAGAACCAAGGTTTTGATCCAGGCCGGATTGATGGAATATTAGGTATGAATACCCACCGGGCAATTCGTCAGTTTCAGCAGGCTAAAGGTTATCCTATGGATGGGGAGCCGACCACGCGATTACTTCAGCAACTTCATCCCGAATATATGCCTGTATCCCCTAGGACCACAACACAAACAACCTATGACGATAGTATTGTGGGTGAAGATACTGCAGTCGCTACGCTTGGCGGCGCCGCAGGTGGGGCCGCATTAGGCGCCGCTTTAGGCGCCATATTTGGTGGTAAAGACGGTGCTGCCCTTGGCGCGGGTATTGGCGCTGCTGCTGGTGCTGTGGTTGGCGCGGGTACTGATATTTTTGCAAATACGCGTCGTGTCACGCATGCTGAAACAGAACATCAATTGAATATATCGTTAGATGAGATTCGCCAAAAGAATGCACAACTCAAACGGAGTATTGATACGGCCAGTATGCTTATTCAGGAAGACAAACTAAAAATGCAGCAGATTATGCAGCAGATGAAGAATAAAACATTGACAAGGGATCAGGCGCAACAACAATATGCTGAGTTAAGGCAAAACAGAGAACTGTTACAGAGCATTTATGATGAAGCCCTCGCAACGCATAAAGAGTGGCAGCAGTACGCTGCTGTAAATGGAAGTAGTAGAGATGTCGATCAAGAGATCAACAAGCTGAATGGTGAAATTGCTTCATTAAAAACGCAATTGGATGAACTGGATCAGTTACGTTCAATTTCAATAGTAGGTTAAAAACATGGCAAGAAAAAATGAATTAATCATCATCATTGCCATTTTATTAATTTCGGGTTGTGCAACAACTGCGTCAGAATGCGATCCTGCGGTTAGAATGAATACCGTGACAACCGCCAGCTGCATCTTTGGTGGTCACTATGAAGCCCGGCAGCTAAGTAAAGAAGCCGAATTAAGAGAACAAACAATCATCTCTGAATCGTTGCGTCAAATATATACTTTATTGGAAGCCGAGCAACGTGGTGTTGCCAGGGATCTGGCTACCACACGAAATCAATATAAACAGCTTAATACAACGTTAAATAATTTAATTGCTCAAATAAATGAAAACAGCCAAGGAAATCAAGCGCTGCAACAGAAAATTGAGGATTTGAAAAAGAAACAGTCGTACGTTAATAGCTCAACAAGCAATACGCAAAAACAGCTTGCTTTAGATTCCTTGTATACAGAAGTAGAGAACTTAAGAAACGAGCTGGGGTATAACTAGTGCCTGACAGAAAACCGATCTTCTCATTAAGAAATAACAGGTTGCAGTTTTTTATGGGGAAGGAAGATTTTGCGAATTTGATCTGGATTGCTTATTATTTAGACGATTTGAAGGAAAGTGAGCAGAATTAAGTAAATCTTCGTTGCCACTTATGTGCATAAAACGGCCATCGCAAAAGAACTTCGCCTCTCAAATAAATAGAATGACTCGCCATGACTCAAGCCTGTCAAGGTAAATAGTGGCTTCTTTCTAACGATGAAAAGCGGCGGTATTTCGTATGAGAACTGCGCAACCATTGCAACCCCAACTGAGCGATTATTCTATTGCTGACATTCAATTTGATTAGAAATCACGCGACGATATTCCGCAAATACTGCGGGGTCTGCAATATATTTACGTGAATATTGAATTGCGCAATGCGGTGTTCCAATTGTTGGAAACGCACATTCAAGCGGATGTTGATGGGAACAATGGT
>JAHZIU010000014.1 GCA_022601315.1 Betaproteobacteria bacterium | reverse complement strand
CCGAATTACTTGATACAATTCGAACTTATCTTCCCGAAGCACCGCGACTGTTTACCGAAGACGAATTTACTGATCGTAGTGAACGTTTTGTGGCAGCAGAATTACTACGTGAAAAATTATTTCGTTTAATTGGTGAAGAAATACCATACGCAACGAGTGTTGTAATTGAACAATTTAAAATTGAAGGTAACTTACATAAAATTTATGCGTCTATTTTAGTGGACAAAGTGAACCAAAAAGCTATTATTCTTGGCAAGAACGGAGAAAAAATTAAATTGATTGCTAGCCAGGCCCGCAAAGATATGGAAAAAACTTTTGGTAATAAAGTTTACCTAGAAGTCTGGGTTAAAGTAAGGAGTGGGTGGGCAGATAACGTAAATGTATTAAAAAGCCTAGGACATGAATAATCTAGTACGCTATCCAATGGTATTTTGGGGGGTAAGACATCGTGATTGAATTAGGCGTTAACATTGACCATGTGGCGACATTAAGACAGGCACGCGGTACTGATTATCCTAATCCTGTGGATGCTGCATTAATCGCGGAAACAGCAGGTGCTGATGCCATTACATTACATTTGCGAGAGGATCGTAGACATATTCAGGACAAAGATGTTGACGTATTAAGAAGCAAATTAAAAACCAGGATGAATTTGGAAAGTGCAGTTACCGAAGAGATGGTTAATATTGCACTTCGAGTAAAACCACATGATATCTGTTTAGTACCTGAGCGACGTGAAGAATTAACCACAGAAGGGGGGTTGGATGTGCTCAAGCATTTTGAGCAAGTGCAGCGCGCTTGTGACCGGCTTGGCGCGGCAGGAATCCGTGTATCGTTATTTATTAATGCAGATTTAAAGCAAATTGATGCCGCGGTTAAGACCGGAGCACCGGTGATTGAAATCCACACGGGTAGTTATGCAGATGCACTTACTATAGATGCACAAACAGAAGAGTTATCCAGAATTCGTAAAGCAGTTGCATATGGTCTTGAACAAGGCATTAAAGTCAATGCTGGACACGGTTTACATTATCAGAATGTGCAATCTATAGCTAGAATTTCGGGTATTTCTGAATTAAATATTGGTCATGCCATCATTAGTCAGGCAATTTTTATTGGTCTTGAGCAAGCAGTTAAAGATATGAAACAGTTAATGCAAGAGGCATGTGGGTGATTTATGGTATCGGAACCGATGTAGTTGACCCTTCTCGAATAGCACGTTCAGTAGATCGTCATGGTGAGAAATTTGCAAGACGAATTTTAACTGAGAGCGAATGGGGTGAATATAATGATAAAGGTCAGTCAGCGGTTTTTTTAGCGGGACGTTTTGCTGCTAAAGAAGCGTTGTCCAAAGCAATTGGAACTGGTTTGCGTTATCCGGTAAGTCTGGAATTTATTACAGTAGCTCATGATGATTTAGGAAAACCATATTTTAAATTTCATCCGAAACTCGATCAGTTAATTAGTGATCAAGGCATTACTCATCATCACTTGTCGATCAGTGATGAAAAAAATTTTGCTTGTGCGTTTGTTATATTGGAGAAATAGCCATGTCGCTCGGCCCAGTAATGCTTGATATAGAAGGCACACAGCTTAATACTGATGATATAAGAAGGCTTGAACATCCATTGACAGGTGGTGTAATTTTGTTTTCCAGAAACTATGAAAACAGCCATCAGCTGACAGAGCTAACAAACGCTATTCATGCCATAAAAAAACCGCATTTATTAATTGCTGTCGACCATGAAGGTGGTCGGGTACAGCGTTTCCGGAATGATTTTACTCACTTGCCACCAATGCGCGAGTTGGGATTCATCTGGAATGACAATCCCACGAAAGCAAGGCAATTTGCAAAACATGTTGGATTTATTCTGGCCGCTGAATTAAATGCTTGTGGTGTTGATCTTAGTTTTACCCCTGTATTAGATATTGATCATGGCCAAAGTAGCGTTATTGGTGATCGTGCTTTTCATCGTAATCCCCAAGTGGTTGCAGAACTTGCGCGCCATTTGATGACAGGGTTGGAGTTAGGGGGTATGTCTGCTGTAGGCAAACATTTTCCCGGTCATGGCTACATTCAGGCTGATTCTCATATAGAAAAATCCGTCGATAATCGTAGTTACGTTGATATTGAAATGGACGACCTCATTCCATTTCGTTCAATGATTGATTTTGGACTGGCCGGTGTGATGTCAGCGCATGTGATCTATCCACAGATAGATAAACTTCCAGCTGGTTTTTCCAAAATGTGGTTACAAAAAATTCTGCGTACGGACTTGCAATTTGATGGTTGCATCTTTAGTGATGACCTTAGCATGCATGGCGTAGCACATTTTAATTCAATAAATTCACGTGCAAATGCAGCCTTAAATGCTGGCTGTGACATGATTCTGGTATGCAACAACCCACAAGCTTCTGATGAATTATTGGCTTCATTACAATGGGAGATGCCAGCCGCCAGTCTGAGCAGACTGGCTAAGATGCGTTGTAAGAAACAATTTGAATCAATGACAAAGTTGCATGAGAATACAACGTTCACGCATGCAATTAAACAAATTAGTGCGATTGAATTAAGCGCTTAAGTATTGCTTTGCTTATATCTTGTAAATATTGTTGTAAGAAGTGCTAAAAGTCACTTTGCATTCAAAGATTGCACATTACACTGATTCGCATTAATATGTTTTAAAACTGAAGACGTATTGATAATTCAGAATAATCAAAAGAATAGTTCTATAAGTTAATGTAAAATACTATCATTCTGCAAGGGTAAACTATTGATATAACTTAACTATCAAATGTGCAAGGTCTTGAAAGTAAATCATGTAAAGTAAATCAACGTCACACTATCAAGGAGCTTATATGTCAAATATTGCAGGTAAGGCTTATGCCATGAATGTAATCACACCGATGCGTTGGTATAAAGTATGGCTTAATCGGCTTATCTTTTGGGCAGCACAAAAAGTTCCCAATGTACTTAACGGGCTGCTTACATTATCTTTAATTCATTATGCTCGTTGGGTGATTATCCCTCGTGACAAATTTCCACGTCTTGACCCGAGTCAACCTAAAGAAGATCTTGAATATTCCTACATGATGTTTTTTAGTAACTTCAACGGTAGTTGGGCTCAGTATGTAGACTCTTTTACATTTGCCATACCATCAGGTCTGGATCTCTTCTGGAAAATGAATGTACGCTATCCAAAGTCAGTGCCATTGACACCATTCCACGACTACATTCAACATAACCAAATAGATACTTCGCATTACTATAATGCATATCCAATGGCTGCCTCGAATGATGTGAAATCTGCCAAAACAGTGAAGAAAGCACTTATTGATTTTAATGCCGCGTCTAGTAACAAAACACCCGAAGAATTTCTTGAGGACTACAATAAACTGTTGAATCAACTACAACATGATTTCGGTGAAATGCGACCCACGCCAATCGTCAGTTTGGCAGCACAAGCTGTAAAAGAACGCTATATGGAGTCGCACGCAGGTACTCGTTAAATTTTGAGAAAAGGGGATTCGTCATGGGAAACAAAAGTGGTAATGCAACGGCTTTAACCGTTCTCTCTCCAATAGTCAATGGTATCGTGGATGGACAATCGTTTGCAGATATAACACGCGAACGTTGTTTACGTATACCCATTCACGAGAAAAGTCCTTTAGCCAAGGTACCTAATACCTACCTTGCGCGTTTATTTATCTTAGACAATGTTTTTTATGAGTCTTTACCGGGGAGTGACTCGGTTTTTAATTTTTCAGAAATTACTTCTATCCTTTCAGATTCAGCGCGTAAAAAAGCTTTGCCGCGTAAGGACCAGTTAAAATCTAAATACCTTGTTTTTTCCAGTAATTTTCATGGCGATTTAGATGAATACCTAACAGGTATGTGGGAGAAGTGGTCATTCGATGATCATGGTCAACAAAGAGATGTTCGTTATATTTGGGAGCATTGTGTTTCTTTTGAAGGCGTGAAAGATTGCGCTGGCTTCATCAGTTACATTAAAAGATGTCAGTTAGAAGCAACGTTGTTTTTTAATGGTTCAACGGATGATTCGCTACAAGAGCAGCTCAAGGCACTCTATTTAAAACAAGAATTCTCTAAGTTTGCTGCTGAGCATCAAGGAAAGAGTGCAGCTGATCTGCAGCGCGCCTTTAAAACATTTATTGAACGTGTACAACCTGAAAATTTAAGCCAACCTTCCTGGAACCCTGGGCAATCAACACTGTAAGCTTAACTTCCGTGGGTATGCAGTAAAATTTTGTAAACAAACCAATGAGAGTTTTATCATGACACAGAATTTAGACTTAACGGATATTCAAGGCAATATTGTAAAAGCTTATGGTTCTTTCGGTTTTTTTAAGGCGCGTTATCTTTTTTTACGTATTGACGATGGTGACAAAGGTAGAGGTTTTGTAAACAGAATCACTACGAAAGTAACTTCCGCTGAACGATGGGAAAAAGATGCAGCACCGTCAGTGACCACAAATATAGCTTTTACTTATTCAGGATTACAAGCATTAGAGCTGCCGACTGCATCATTAATAGGCTTTCCATCAGATTTCGTGATGGGCATGAGTAAGCGTAAAGATATTTTGGGAGATGATGGGCCGAGCGATCCTAAAAATTGGGACAAGATCTGGCAAGAAACTGTGCATATTTGGATATCCATTAATGGTAAATCAATGAAAGATATAGAAGAGCGCTATCAATGGGTTACTCAGCAAATCGAAGCATCAGGCTGTGGCGTTATTTTATTAAAAGGTCATCGTGGTGAAGATGAAGCAGGGAATCCGAGAGATGACTTGCCGTATCAAGATGCCAGCGTGTTGTATGATGAGAAAGGCATTCCAACGGCTAAAGAGCATTTTGGCTATACGGATGGCATTAGTGATCCTGTATTTGAAGGGCAAACAAATAATGCAGCACGTGTTCTCGGACGGGGCAAATTAACCCGTGAAGGAGGATGGGAACCACTTGCTACCGGTGAATTTATTCTGGGTCATATTGATGAAGCTATGGAATACCCACAGACAGCACCGAGGCCTGATCTACTTTCAAGAAATGCGACTTATATGGTCTACCGGAAATTACATGAAAATGTCGGAACATTTAATAAATATCTAGATGAGCAAGCCGAAATATTTCCTGGTGGTAAAGAAAACAAAGAACTGTTAGCCGCAAAATTTTCGGGTCGTTGGCGTGATAATGGAGCGCCACTAGTAAATACACCTGATAATGAGAGTAAGGCCGAGTGGGACAAGAAATTCGCTGCGGCAGACTTCTCAACCCAAAAAAGAATGCTGACAGATTTTTCCTATAATGATGATATTGATGGCGCGAAATGTCCTTCAAGTGCACATATGCGTCGTATTAATCCACGTGGTTCTCTGGAATATGGGGTTAAAGATGCTTTTGATACACCGGGAGCATTGGTTAATCGTCGGCGCATATTACGTCGTGGTTTACCGTATGGGAAAGTAAATGATGCAACAAGTGATAAAGGGAATCACGGCATTATATTTATGGCACTAAATGCGGATATCAAGCGTCAGTTTGAATTTGTACAACAACAGTGGATTAATTATGCTAATGATTTTAAAGAGGGTAATGACAAAGATGTATTACTCGGCAATCATGATGAAAAGAATCCAGGAAAGGTTGTTCTAAAAGTTGAGAGAAACTCTGGTAAGCCACCGCATTTTGTGTGCAATATTCCCAGATTAGTTGAAACCCGTGGGGGCGATTACTTTTTTATTCCAAGTATCACGGCGCTAAAAATGATTGCCGGCGGTATTATTGATCCAACCTAGATAATGGGTTGGGTTTAACAAAATTGGGGCAAAATTATGGCAAATTCTAAAGCGAAAAGTGGCAAATTAGTTGAATTGGTTTTTAAAAATCTTGGATTGGTATTTTCAATATTGCGCTGGATTAAACCCAATGTAGTGTTTAAAGGCAATGCATTGATTACCAGATATGAAGATGTCACAGAAGTATTGGAGCGTGATTGGGTGTTCCAGGTGCCCTATGCCGAGAAAATGCATAAAGTAACTAATGGCAGTAATTTTTTTCTGGGCATGCAAGATACAGAGCGGTACACACTTGATGTTTCTAATATGCGTCTTACAGCAAGACGGGAAGATATTAACGAAATCATTACACCATTCGTCGATAAAACCAGCATGGACATCATTGCTGCAAGCAACGGAAAAATGGATGTCGTCCAGGATTT
>JAHZIU010000112.1 GCA_022601315.1 Betaproteobacteria bacterium | reverse complement strand
TTTCTTCTTCTCAACCTCACCGGCACCCTCAGCTTGAAAATAATTCCCAAAACGCTTGTTAATCAAATCATCAACAATGCCTGTCACCTGTTCTTCAATGCGTGTCAGCTTAATGTCCAGATCGGCCATACCGGCCACTTTATCCGCAAGCAGGCCCACACCGCCTTGATTCAGCGCCATCATGCTATCCCAAATTTCTCCCGGATTGCTAAAATGCTTCTGGATGGTTTTATCACTACAAAAAGTGCTGCGCATCAAATCCAGCTGCGTTTGATATTCCGCCTTAACCGCCAGTTCAATACCATTGTCCAGTTCCAGAAAACTGACGGGCTCCCTGGGCTTTCTAACTAAAAACATATTGTTAAAAGGCCTACCTGCGGCCCATTCATGAACCCAATTATATTGACCAAACCTTTCCAGCAAAGCCGCCTGCATTAAGCCTTCTGTGCCCCATCCAATTTGTAATTGATCTTCGGTATGGCTTAGTGAAGCACTGATGCGCTTATCGAACATGGTAATTGCCCAGGCAAGCCCGAGCTTTTTACCGGTTCTCACCTCAACCGACTCGCCCTGTGTTTTTTCAATCCAATTGGATAACACCGGGCCGACAGATGTTACATCCGACTGCTTATCTGAAGGCGTACAAACAATCAGGACATTCATTTCCTGGAAATCTGTAAACCGTTCAAACAAATAGGCCACTTTGCCGCGTAAAAAAAGCTCAGCTACCGGATCTTTGTTATTATCTTTGACTGCTTCGCTAACGCCATTGATATCTTCAATGGACAAACGCCCCCTATATCCTGGGAAATCTAACAAATCAACAGTTTCGAGCATTTCGCAAGCGGGCTTTTCGCGCAATGGAAAAACCATTTCTAAAGTTAAAGCCGCTAGAATTGAACGCGGAATAGTTACTTCCGGCAAGGTTTGTTCGTGTTGAAAAGGTATGACAGCAATGGCGTCACTATTGTCCTTGCCAAGTCGACCCAGAATATCGACATTCATTATGCTGTCTTTTTGGGAAAATCCTTCTTGTTCAGAACCGCTAACCAATACTGTTAATGGTGCATACAATGTCGAAGTAAACGACAAGGACGATAAAATATTTCGCAGTAATAAATAAGTCCCTGTTAGTTCATCGATTTGTCCCCATAAAACAGATAATAACTTCGCTCTGTCTTCTGGCATTAGTCTGGGCACCAGACTAATGGCGACCGGCCAATAGGTGCCCAGTAATGGCTCCATAGAAGATAGAAATCTGCCTTCAAAATAATCCAGCAGATCGACCATATCGTCCTCTGTAATACCGCCGGTTGGGTGCGCCTGCGCCTTTGCTTCTGACTCGGATAACAATTGATTAATGTATTCAGGATCGGTATTAAATTTTACTTTTTCCCGATTGAAGTCATTAAAAAATGAATTGCCCAGAATTTTAACTAAATCAATCTCCGAAAAAATCGATAACTTAATCGGATATCCGGTGGGTGCCTCTTGGGAATTACGCGTAAAACGCGTGACTAAACCTGTGGCTTCTTTCCCACCACCAGGCGGATTGACATGTTTCATAAAATCGATCTGTTGACCATCGTAAATGGTTTCCAACCGACCATTGTCCCCGGCCGCCATAGTTGAAATCAGATAAGATTTCCCTGCCTGTGACAAACCAAAAAAGCCTACAGAAACCGGATTCGCTGCCGCCTGCCCCAATCGACCCGCAAAGTTTCTTACTCTGCGCAATTTTTGAATCAGCGCATCGGCTTCTCGATCTACGCGTGTCGAACTCAGTCGCACATCTTTGACCCAGTCAATCCCTAATTGTGCCCCCTCAATGATTGACGTACATCGATGGACTAATCGCTCTCCCTTATTATTCATGTCACCATTCATCACTATTTTTCGCTATTCATCGCTATTCACCGCTATTCACCGATATACACTGCCACTGTCCAACCAGTAATTATTGTCACCAATACCAACATTGGTGAGTGTATTGAGCTGTAACTTAACATCACTGGGCTTCATTGGCACAGTATCTGATTCAATTGCGGCAATGATAAATTTTTCATTTACCTCGTTCTTACGGCCACGACCATTGCGCTCTTTTTGCAGTCTGATACGACAAGCTTCACCAGACTCGTACAGTTTTTTACGCACATCCTCTTTATTAAAAGACAAAATATACATTGGTGAAGCGCCCCATCGTTCAACATCAAATTGCCGAAAACCCAACTGCACTAGACCTCTCATATCAAACGTCGTATCCGGTAACTCATAATCCGGATTATTCAAATCAACATTTGCATAGTAAACATTACTGGATTTTATAATGCCATTCTCATCCATGCGCCCGATATATTTGACGGTGGAATACGGCTTAAACGCATTGGCCCGAAAGAAGAAATTGGGCAATCGACCCTGACCTAATTGACACAACATAGCGCCGACAGCCGCTGTGGTTTTAGGATCATTAATTTTTCCAAGTTTATGGAATGGATACCAAGTCCCTGTTCGGTATCCATGTAAGGGAATAATACGACTCGGCGGCAGCGGTAAAAACATTCGAAATAAGGCTTGTACACCGGGCAATTTAGTCGGTCGACCGGTGATCAGTAAAACATCACAATTGTACAAATAAACCACTTCGCACAAGGAGCGGATCGTTTTACATATTTCTAGCCGGTTACTGATAAAAAACTCATAAATCTTGCGCAAACTTAGCGAAATCGGCACATCCAGAATATTGAAGGCATTACTATGATCACCCGTTTGCCGGCACACACCAGCAGCAAAATATTCAATTATTTCTGCAGTTGGCTGACCCGATTCTGTTAACAATTCTCGAATGGTCAATGTTTTCTGTTCATTCAAATCAATCGGGTCACAATTTTCAAATTCAGCCAATACGGTTAATGCAATTGGATACAAGATCTGCAACGTAAACTGCTGACGTTTCATGGCATCACTGACACTCACTGCTTCCGAACCAATCAGTCTGGACAATAAAATTTCCGGCTCTCCAATCCCTTTCGCTTTTAATGCGTCGGCAATGGCCGGAATGATTAATAGCTGTACCGTTTCCAGCACAATTTCATCACCCGCCACTTTAAAACCGTCACGAAACCTTTGCTCAGGAACAATGTAAGCGCCACCTCCAATACCCGCACTCCCTGCATCCAATGAATAGTCTGTAACCACCAGATCGGTAGTACCGCCGCCTATGTCAATGGTTGCTACGGTCAACTTATTGCTTTCATCTTCATCCAAATGCCGCCGCATTGTGGCAAAAAACTCTTCCGGTCTGCCACCGAAATTATTCATGATTTCAGTGTACAAATATACCGCCTGACCACAGGTTGCTTCATCCCACTGCAAATTAATTTCAGGAAAAGGCGGCCAGGCCAATGCTGCACCATCGCCTACAATCTGCTCGTCTTCCGGATGCCAGCCTAACGCTTTCCAAACCAGCCCAACGGCTTCTTGCACACGCTTTTGATAAATCTCCCTTTCTGGTTTTGGCATTGAAGGAGGGATGGTAATGATGATATTGCGCAAATGCCTGGGCCGGCTGGCATGGCTAAGCCTTAATCGCTGCGAAGGGCTGTTCATTTGCGTTAATGCCTGCGTCAACACCTCAGACATCATAAACATCATTAAAGAGCTACGTGAATAGGTTGCATGAAAAACCGGATCGTCATCAGGCAGGTTATACAACGCATCCCCATTTGAATTGATCAGCTTATTGAATGGATAGGCTATAGCATATGGTTCTTTATCGCTCTGATCAAAGGTGCTACTAAACCGCCAACGGTGCTCGAAAGGGTCCTCATCCCATAAATAACGCTTAGGACTTGATAAGCCACTCGGACCTTCCGTTCCTTTTCTACAACCCGCTAACCGACTCGCTTCTTTACCCACACGGGCAAATGTCGGCCACATAAAAGCATTGCTACGACCACTTTTGGCTGACCAGTTATCTTTGCCAAAATTGGCCTGGGCAAATTCCAAACGGCTCTCGAAAGGTTCCGAATAGATGTGATGCGGTTTACTGAG
>JAHZIU010000013.1 GCA_022601315.1 Betaproteobacteria bacterium | reverse complement strand
CCACGAAGCTCTTGTGATCAAGGCGAGGTGGTGTAAATCCGGCGGTTGCGCAGTGAAGGAGTGCGTTCTTACCTGGGGAGATCTTGCCTTATGCCTGAAAGGGCGACGGTAAAAAAAACCGGAGCGAGAAGTCAGCAGAGGCCATAGTAGCCGCAAGGCAAAGGGCCGAACGAGAAGGAGTGTTAGAGAACCCATTGATGTCAAAGGCCATGCATCAGAAGTTTGTGAAAGCAAAGCGATCAAGCGTAGTCATCGGTGAAGCCGGTGATGATCTTGCTCGTGATGAAGCCTGCGGCCCGCAATGTGGAATCGAAGGCACGGGGTCGGCGTTGCTTAAAGCGATGCTGACGAGAGCAAACCTGCAACAAGCATGGAAGCGGGTCAAAGCCAACAAGGGAGCAGCGGGGGTTGATGGACTGGATATCCAGCAAACAGCTGAGTTGCTCAAAACCGAATGGCCGAAGATTCGTCAACAGCTAAAGCAGGGTGATTATCGTCCCAGCCCAGTGCGGCGGGTGACGATACCCAAGCCGAACGGAGGTCAGCGCGAGCTTGGTATTCCGACGGTATTGGATCGGTTGATCCAGCAGGCATTATTGCAAGTCTTTCAACCCAAGATTGATCCGGGTTTCAGTGAACACAGCTACGGATTTCGCCCTGGGCGATGTGCGCAGGATGCGGTGCTGAAAGCGCAGTCCTATGTACAGTCTGGTAAGCGTGTTGTGGTCGATGTTGATCTGGAGAAATTCTTCGATCGGGTAAATCATGACATTTTGATCGACCGAATCAGCAAGCGCATCGATGATCAAGCAATTATCCGTTTGATCCGTGCTTATCTGAATGCGGGCATCATGAGTCATGGTGTGGTGCAGGAACGGTATCAAGGCACGCCGCAAGGTGGCCCACTGAGTCCGTTGCTGGCCAATATTCTGTTGGATGAAGTGGATCAGGAACTTGAAAATCGTGGTCACTGTTTTGTGCGTTATGCTGATGACTGCAATATTTACGTCGGTAGCAGCCAAGCAGGTCAGCGGGTCATGCAACTACTCAGACGTTGCTATGACAGGCTGAGACTGAAGGTAAACGAAAGTAAGAGCGCGGTAGGCAGTGTCATAGGACGCAAATTCCTGGGCTACAGTTTCTGGGTAGGGCCAAAGAGACAGATCAAGCGGCGTGTGGCTGATAAAGCGATGGAGGCCTTTAAACATCGAGTTAGGCAACTGACACGGCGTAGTTATGGTCAATCACTGTCAGACATTGTTGGACGCTTGAGAAGTTACTTGTTGGGCTGGAAAGGCTATTTTGGTTTGGCACAGACACCGGGAATCTGGCGTCGGCTGGATGAATGGCTACGGCATCGGTTACGGGCAATACAGCTGAAACAGTGGAAACGGGGTAAGACCATGTTTCGAGAGCTCATTGCATTGGGTGCGTCGAAGCAAGTGGCACAACGTATAGCCGCTAACTCGAGATGTTGGTGGCGTAATAGTGCGAAATTGCTGAATAGCGTACTGACGATCAGCTACTTTGATCGTTTTGGGTTACCCCGACTCTCATGACCTCAACTTCTCGAACCGCCCGGTGCGGACCCGCATGCCGGGTGGTGTGGCAGGGGATCGGTCAGGTACACTGACCGCCCCTATGCCGATTGAGTTAATAATTCATGGATTGACTAATTTTTATACAAATTTACTTAACTTGGCAATACCATAAATTGATATCCCAGAGTACAGGCTACATGAAAATTTACACATTGACTTTGAGTTCCCTGGGTACTGGTTTCTGATAACTATTGTTTGTAAAACCGTTATGATATGCGTCGTTCAGTAGATCTGTAAGCATATTATAATGTTTAGAGTGTGTTTCAGAGTTCGAATAGTTTGAGAGTATCCAATTAATAATGTCGCTTTCATCAGAAAACTGTATGCCTTTTTTAGTAGCTTTTTCAAGGTCTTCTTCATTTGGTAATGAAAAATAATGGCTTTTTACTTTATCTTGTGCTTGAAAGTTAATAGCGGAGGCCTTGCCATTTCTAACTAGTTTCAAATGGATATGCTTGAATATCATGTTGGCTACATCTTCTGCAGCATCTAGGGGATACATACTGACAGCACGTTCTGTACTGCCGTTGATTGGTTTTATTACATAGTCGATAATAGGGCCGGTATCGATGTCTTCATCGATGGCGTGCATAGTCGTTGTATATTGGCTTTCCCCGAGTACTCTCGTCCAAAAGGGGCCTTCTAAACCTCTTATATTAGGGAGTGCTGCGGGATGAGTGTTTATAAGACTACCGGGTCCGTTTTTTTCAGCCACCGCTTTAATAAATTTGCACCCAAATAGAGTTAAGTTTTTAACAGAGAAAGCCATCTTCAAATTTGAATTTCCGGTAATTTGTGAATATATAAAATGCGCACTATTCGGATTTTTGGCCGTAATAACTCGAACGCGACCAGGATTTTGTTCGGCAAGTAATTCGGGCGGTAATAAAATTCCATTGGGGTTTTGATATTTATTTTCAGAAAGATAAGGAAAAACTATATCTTCCAGCATTTTTCTATGCAAAAAATCCTTCTTTAAAAGAGTAGGGGAGTCAACAATTCTTGGATACTCAGGTTGTTCAGTTTTAAAAATAACAATATTAATATCGGGAAGTTCTTCACGGATTTTGTTGGTAAGATGATTCAAAAGCTTGTTTGAACTGGCTTCGGCAGGAGGTACAAAAAAGCCGACTTCAAAATTTTGTTTTGAAGTTTCAGTGTTGAATGTGTCTTTGTGTTTACTCAGTGTCATCTTTTGGTCTAAATTACTACGGAATTTCTGTTTTTACTTGGGATGGTGGCAACGTTTTCCCTGGGTATTGTTTTATAGTTCTTTAGCTCCTTTTAATTGTTCTACAGCTTTATCAAAACTGTAAAAAGCTGACAAAGTAACACCCTTGTTTTCTGCTACAAAGTACGATTTATTAGTAATGAGTGAATCGACGAAATCAAGTTCTTTTCCTCGTACTGGCTTGGCTTCCTCGTAATCACATAGCGAAGACCAGATTACCTGGGCGCTTTCGAAGACGAAAGCAGAATCACCAATCAAGCCTCGCACAACAGCACACACAGCAGCTTTATCGAGATTGTAGCGTTTTCCAGTTAATGTCCATACTACTTCGGCTAAAACAACATCTGTAATCAATATGGGGTGTTCAT
>JAHZIU010000012.1 GCA_022601315.1 Betaproteobacteria bacterium | reverse complement strand
TTTAAATGATAAGGTGGCATGCGCCGGGCTGGTTGAGGGCAAACGAAATAATTGGATTGAAGCGGAGTCAATTTCTTTTGATACAAAGCGTTTAAAGCAGGCTTCAGCTTTGCCGCCATTGAAAAATACATGCGTTATTTTTTTATGTGTGTGGAAGAAGTATTGAAAATCATTCGGGATCTGTGTGTTGGTTTCGATCATTGAATCCAAACTGCCTTTACGTTTGCAGGATTGTAAAACATCCCAAAGCGCAATTTGGGCAGACTGTAATGCTTTGGTTTTTTCAGTATAGGGTGCTCCTGGATCGAACTGCAATAACGCTGCCATAATGCGCCAGAAGGCATTGTGTTTATGTGCATAATACTGATTGGCTGATAGAGATGCTTGGCCGGGCATACTGCCCAGTATGAGAATTTTAGCATTGATATCTGCAATGGGTGCGAAGCTGTGGATAACAGTCATGCTGAATCGAAGTGGGCAAATAAATTATGTAAGATTGTCCACATAGTAATGCCGTAGAGGCTTCAGCATATGGTCTAGTTCATACACGAGCGGCCTGCCGGTTGCCATTGATAACTTCATGACTTGTCTTGGTGACAACTGATCCAATTCCATCATTAAGGTGCGCAGAATGTTTTTATGTGAAACGATGAGTATGCGTTTTCCCTGTTGAATTTCGGGCATGATGGTTTGTTGCCAGTAGGGGAGTAGACGCGCATGGGCTTGTTGCAAGCTCTCGCCTAGTGGTAAATCCGTTTTATCAATATCGGCATAACGTGGTTGGTTACCAGGAAAACGTGGGTCCTTGGCGTCAAGATAGGGTGGTGATGCATTAAATCGTAGTTGACCGCCAAGGATAGACCAAAGACCGAATTTTTTGACAGCGGTCCAGCGTCGTAGTCCTTCCAGGGCGCCATAATGACGTTCATTTAATCGCCAATGCTCATACACGGGTATTCCATTCAGTGCCATTGTCGACAACACAATTTTTAGTGTATGTGTTGAACGTTGTAAGTTGGAAGAAAAACAACTATCAAACGTGAATCCGGCCTGTTTGAGGCGCTCAGCGGCTTGTTCCGCTTCATGTTCGCCTTTGGGACTGAGTGCCACATCGCTCCAGCCGGTAAAAACCTTGTCTCGATTCCAAATACTTTGCCCATGTCGTAACAGTACAAGTTGCGTGATGCCTTGTTGTGAATCTGATACTGAGGTTTGATGAGCCATTGCTGCTACTTCAGAGTTAATATTTAGCGTTTATTTGCAGAAACGGCGGCAGATTCCTGCCAAATTTTTGTCAATGCTTCCCATAAGCCGCCACGCAATGTTTTCAGGTAAAGTGAGTTGTCACTTAGGCCGTTAACCAAGCGGCGTTGCGCCTTGCCCAGGTTATGATAGGGCATGCTCATAAACAAGTGATGTGTGGCATGGTAGCGCAGCCCGACAGGCGCCCATAATGGGGTGATAAGCGGGTTGCCGGGTACATTGATGGAATCCAGGTATTGTTCGGCATGAGTCATCGGTTTTTCGCCCGGATTGCGGTAGGCATGGGCTGCTAGCGTACGTAGTGAATTAAGTATAAAAATCATTGTTGCAACGAGATACCAAAGCACAAGTACCGAATAAGGAAAAAATTCAAAAGCCACAAGAATGACAATCAGAGAAGCAAAAATACAGGTAACCATTTCCTGTTGTTGCCAATTAAAGTCATTGCGGATGGCATTCTCAGCACGTTTGTAACTTGGGTCAATAGTGAGTGATGACGCGCGTTCCCATACAATTTTTCGCAGCGGTGGAATTAAATAAGACAGCGGGGTTAGTAATAGAAAGCGTATGACCAGCAAGGGGGCTAAGAGAAATGACAGTAAAACATAGCCGACCATTTCTACAGGTTTTTTTGTGGCAAAAGGGACATATTCTCCGTCCTTGCTGGTGCCGTAAACATCGCGTTTATGATGCTCGTTATGTACGCCGTCATAGGTAAATGATGGAATCATCAGTGGTACGCCGCAAATACAATTCCACACCAAACGAAAAAATTTAAACGTGCCTTTTTTTAAATGCGCCAGTTCGTGCACAAAAATGGCCGAGCGGTAAAGCGCCAGTACGGCAACCACATAAGCCGCTATTTGCCAGAGAGAAAACAAGGGTGAGAATAGAGCGGTGAAAAAAGCCGCCCAGCCCAATGCAATGTGAAATAAAAAGTCCGACCAGTAAATCCACGGATTGGGGGTCATCAAATCACGCACAAGGTCATGGGCTTCGCGTAATGGAAATTCCGTTGATGCATTCTCTGACTGAGTGGTTTCTGCTTGAGTAGTGGGTGGTGTTTCAGTCACTGTCGCTGTCAAGATTTGTACCTCGTTTGCCTTTTGTTATTTACCAGCAGGATTTGATATGGTCAATAATTAGTTGGTTCACTTTCTCGTCGGTTTCATTAACCTGACCTAGATTGGGAACAGCAGGCCAGCCTGCATCTATAAATGCCATGTCTGCAAAATTTTTGGCTTGTGCGTAGCGCGGAATAACATGGAAATGAACATCAGGGTCGACCATCATTAACATCAGATAATTTAGTTTGTCATATTCAAAAGCCTCTGTCATGGCGGCTTCCAGTTGTTTAGTCACAGTGTGCAGCTCAGTGAAACTGGCAGGGCTGAGTTGTGAAAATGCTTTAACCGGTTCATGTGCAGCCAGCACCAATGCGCCGAGTGTCGCCTGCGCAGGGCGCAGCATGACAGACCAGTGCTGATATGTGTGGATGATAGTATGCGGTGCGCCAAATTTGCGCATGGTCGCATTTAATGTGGGCTTATCCTGTTGTGTCATGTGCCGTTTTTTGTCTGGTTTTGATCGGAAAAAAGCATACCCGCTTTTGCCAAGTCCTCAATAAAATCAATTTCACACCAGCGATAACCAGCGACTGAGCATGAATTAACCAGGTGATCATCAGCCAGTTTATCAATAATCGAAAGATACCAGGATTTTAACTCGGCCGGATGACGCAATGCCAATTCAACTGCATCACGGAATAATTGTGGGCCTTGTCCACGAAAATAGATCAGCCCAATTGATTCCGCATTAATTTGGTCAGGCGGGATTATTTTACTGACCTGTTTGACCCAATGATCACTATCCAACTGTACTTTCATGTCATCAGCGTCATATGTATCTTTATAATCAACACTGAGTGTAATCGGTGCGGGTTGTGAATTCAATACTTGGGTTAAAAGCGCGGATTCAATCACGGTGTCGCCGTTCAAAAGCAAGAAATCTCCATCCATAGCAGGGCGCGCCATCCAGCAGCTGGCAAGATTATCTGCAACTTCATAGAATGGATTGAATAGTATCGTTATGTTGGGGTGATGCGCGTATTGCTTTAGCAGCAAAGTCTCAATCAAATCAACATGAAAGCCGGCGACAATTGTAATGTCGTCAATACCTGTTGTCAGCAAGGCATCTATTTGCCAGGCGATGACAGGTTTGTCTGAAACCGGCAACAAACATTTGGGTGTATTCTCAGTCAGCGGTAATAAGCGTCGGCCTTGTCCGGCACTGAGAATGATGGCCTTGGTGGTCTTTTGAGACCGGGTATTTTTATGATCTGTCATAGCTCAATTTTAAATTGAAATACTGCTCATGCGTTTTAAATCTTCAACAATTATTTTCAAGGCCTGCAAAAACTCGTTCACTTGTGCCATGGTATTACTGCGTCCCAAACTAACGCGTACTGCGCAACGTGCTTGCATAGGGTCAACCTGCATGGCTTCCAGTACATGGCTTTGCCCGGGATTGACGCTGGAACAGGCCGCGCCACTGGCAACGGCAAAGCCGACTTTATCCAATTTAACCACCAAAGTGTCGCCCTCAATATCGGGCAATGCAAAATAACAGGTGTTGGGAATGCGGGTGGCACCCGCGCCAAAAATGGTTGCGCCCATGCCGATCAATCCTTGCTCCAGGCGCTCTCGTAGTTGGGAAACATGTTGTGCGGTTTCTGCTGTGCGTGATTTAGCCAGCTCACAGGCCACACCAAAACCAACTATAGCCGGTATATTTTCTGTGCCGGAGCGTAATCCATTTTCATGGCCGCCACCATAAATCAGCGGTTTTAATAGCAAACGTTTATCGACAATGAGTGCCGCCGCACCTTTGGGGCCGTAAATCTTGTGTGCGGATAGCGTCATGGCATGTACTTTAAGCGCTGCAAAATCAACAGAGATTTTGCCCAATCCCTGTATCGCATCAGTATGCATATAAGCACCCTGTGTTCGAGCCAGTTCAGCAATCGACCCAACATCCTGAATCACACCGGTTTCGTTATTTGCTAGCATGACAGAAACCAGCCCCGGTTTGTGTTCGCTCATGGCCTGCTCTGCAGCATCCAGATCAATCTGTCCCAATTGGTTTACAGCGAGTCGATGCATCGTCCAGCGGTCACAGCTTCGGCGCGCCAATTCCTGTGTTGGCTTTAAAACACAAGGGTGTTCAATTGCGCTGATGAAAATATTGGCCGGTTTCATGCTGTCCGCTGCACCGCGAATAAACAGATTATTCGCTTCAGAACCCCCGCTGGTAAAAATAACCTGTACAGGTTGGACTCCAACCGCCGCAGCAACTTGTTCACGCGCCCGGTCGATCGCACGGCGGGCAGTA
>JAHZIU010000111.1 GCA_022601315.1 Betaproteobacteria bacterium | reverse complement strand
GTCATCGGTAATCCGCACGCCATTGGTTATGTATCTATTGGTGCGGCAGAATATGAAGCAGAACGGGGTGCGCCCATCCGTTTATTAGCGCTGGATGGTATCGATGCTTCCGTTGCAAACGTGCATAGTGGTGCTTTTCCATTGTCGCGCCCACTAAATCTGGTTTCTGCGCATGACCCTCAGGAATTAACCCGGCGTTTTATTATGTTTGCTCGCTCACAGCAAGTTCATGCCTTGGTCGAGGCGCAATATTTTGTTCCACTCGGTGTTGACTGATACGCTTGTACGTTGGATTTTGCGCGCGGGTGCCGTGATTTCAGCACTGGTTATGTTACTGATTCTGATTTTCTTATTGATTGAGTCATGGCCCGTTTTGGGTCAAATAACACCGACACGTTTTTTCACAGATGCGTCGTGGCACCCATTAGAAGGTGCTTATAATTTGATGCCCATGTTGTCCGGTACATTGCTGGCTAGTGTTGGCGCATTGCTGTTGGCGATACCGCTTGGAATTGCTTCCGCTTTATTCATTATTTTTTATGCGCCAGCTTTTTTTGTGTTGCCTTATCAACGATTGATAGAGTTATTGGCTGGTATTCCATCTGTGGTTTTTGGTTTTTGGGGATTAACCACACTGGTGCCGTTGATCAATCAATTTCACCCGCCGGGCGCTAGTCTGTTGGCAGCCATTTTGGTATTAACGTTAATGATTCTGCCGACCATCACATTGACTACACACTCAGCGCTAAAAGCAGTGCCTGATGAATTTTTACATGGAGCCGCAGCATTGGGGCTATCCCGTTGGGGAATGATTTATGGTGTTGTGTTTCCAGCTGCTCATGCCGGTATCGTAGCGGGTATTATTCTTGCTGCTGGTCGTGCAATTGGCGAAACCATGGCTGTATTAATGGTGGCTGGCAATGTGGTACAACACCCGCAAGGCTTGTTTGATCCTATTCGTACTTTGGCAGCTAATATTGCTTTGGAAATGGCTTATGCCATGGATGATCATCGTGCAGTTTTATTTGTATCCGGTTTGTTGCTCATGATTTTGGTTATGATGCTGTCGGCAATGGCAGGTAAAATAGGGAAGCATAAATATGTTTGACGTATTTGCGATAAATAGGTGGCAGTACTATCGTGAACTACTGGTACAGTTAATTATTTATATATTGGTGCTTTTGGTCAGTGCAGTTTTTATCTGGCTACTGTTTGATCTTACACGCGGTGGCTTGGCACATCTTTCCTGGGAATTTTTGACAGAATCACCACGTGATGCTGGGCGCGCCGGAGGCATTGGCTCTATCTTGGTTTCCACTTTATTAATTTTATTGGTCGCTTTGTTTGTTGCAGTACCACTGGCATGGACTACAGCGGCATTATTATCTGAATTTGTGCCGACTACCAGCCAATTTGGAATGACGGTGCGTTTTAGTTTGCAAGTGCTGGCTGGTGTGCCTTCCATTGTTTTTGGGTTGTTTGGTAATGCTTTTTTCAGTATTTACTTGGGCTTAGGGTTTTCAATCCTGTCAGGTGGATTAACGCTTGCGTGCATGCTATTACCGATTTTGGTGAGTACAGCTGAAGCGGGGTTGCGTGCTGTGCCGCAGTCTTATCGTTTATCGGCTGCCGCGTTAGGACTGTCACGTACTGCAACGTTATTTCAATTGTTGTTACCGGCGGCGGCGCCCACATTGGCAGCGGGATTGCTATTGGGTATCGGGCGTGCGGTGGCTGAAACGGCGGCTTTATTGTTTACCAGCGGTTATGTGGATCGGATGCCCGGGTCATTATTGGATTCCGGGCGAGCATTGGCATTGCATATTTTTGATTTATCCATGAATGTACCCGGAGGAGATACTCCGGCTTATGCTTCGGCATTGGTGCTGGTAGTTTTGTTGTTAAGTATAAATATCATGGCTATGAAACTTGCTTATGGCCTGCAACGTAAAAGGATAATGTCCGTATGAATCCTGATCAGGGCAAAGCTGTTCAAACCGATTGTGAGTGTGACGATGCGTATACATTGGGTCCGTTACAGATGGGTCCGCCATGCTGTGATCCAGAGCCGGTTATCCAAGTAGAAGATTTATCATTGCAATATAGTGGGAAAACAGCACTGCAGAAAGTGACATTAGATATTTACCGTGGCTGCATTACTGCATTGATTGGTCCATCCGGATGCGGTAAAACCAGTTTCTTATCTGCTATTAACCGGCTGACTGATTTGATTCCTGCTTGTCAGGTGGATGGACGCATTCGTGTTGACGGTAGGGATATTTATGATTCTGCTTGTAATGTGCAAGCCTTACGGCGGCAAATCGGCATGGTATTTCAGAAGCCCGCGCCATTTCCGTTGTCCATTCGGCGTAATATTACATTACCGCTACGTGAACACGGTATAACACAACGTTTAACAGTGGAGTCCATAACTGAGCAGGTGTTACGTGATGTTGGTCTGTGGAATGAAGTGTGTGATCGTATGGATACAGCGGCACTCAGCTTGTCGGGTGGCCAACAACAGCGCCTTTGCATTGCACGTGCACTGGCGTTGAGCCCACAAATCTTACTCATGGATGAGCCCTGCAGCGCGCTCGACCCCATTGCATCAGGGGTGGTGGAGGATTTAATCAGTCGTTTAAGTGGTCACTATACCATTGTTATTGTTACGCACAATTTGGCGCAGGCAAGACGTATTGCCAATTATGCCGCATTCTTTTGGGTCAAGGAACGTGCCGGTCAATTGGTTGAATTTGGTCATTGTCGGGATATTTTCGAATCACCTACGCATGAACTAACAGCCGCTTATGTGAATGGTATTCGAGGGTAGCGTTTTGAGAATTAACTTTCACAAGTTTTTTCTCATTTTTGTTTTTTAAGCGGCAGTATTAATTCCAAATTTTCCATTAGTTTTCCGTTATTGCTAATATCTAATGGAAAACCTGGGTTTATTTTGATTAGCTTGGTATGTGTTCCATTCGGAAACTGAAATTTATCGGGTGGATTAGACAAAACATTACTGCGAACTTAAAGCAGCCAGGACCTGACCTTTTAAAATTTTGATCAGTTTCATTTCATCTGACGAGATTCCTTCTGGCGCCACTTGCTGACGATCTGCATAGAAGAAACCGATGGGTTTGTCATTTACGATGAGTGGTAGGACAATGAAACTTTGTGTCTTCGGTAGAAGTTTTAGATGCCACTTTGGCAGTTTGCTGCGCATTTTTGGCACAGTACAATCTGAAATTGATAAATCTACATTTTTGTTATACGCCAAACTAAATAAGTCATCAGAGGAGGCACATGGGCAAATAAAGTTTTGTTGTATTGCAGCATGATTCGTACCTAATGAATAACGCGCCCGGAATTGATTGGTCTTGACATCTTTCAGGCAGACCGTTGCGTAACTAAAGCCAAGGCTGCTATACAAAGTTTTAAGAACTTCCAGAATCAGTTCATTAATTTTATGTTGTTTAGCTGCGATCAACTCAGTAATGTTCTGAACGCCTGCTAGGAGCTGATCTAGTGAGTTTGTTGGTTTTCCACTTGGGTGGCATTTAATTGTTTTTGAATGATCGGTGTCAGTCGCGTCAAATAATAATCCTTCAAGTAAGTCTTCCTTAGTGTCGCTTCCTTTAACAGTAGTGGCATTTGTTGCGTTAGTGGCATCGTCATTTTTGTTTTGCGGTTGCGACAGTTTCGCATGACTGCATAATTCACGAGTTTCTCCATTTGCTGTAGTGAGGAGTGTTTCTAGTTGGTTCTGATCCAGACTTAAAGCGGTGCCAAAACGATTTAGTAGTGATTCATTTGTTGAGTCATCTGTAGACTGTTCTGTTTGCAAAACGAGTGCAGCAGATGATTCGCTGAATTCAGTAACTTGCTGCATCCATTCCTG
>JAHZIU010000110.1 GCA_022601315.1 Betaproteobacteria bacterium | reverse complement strand
TCGTTGGTTGCAGTGGTATCGATACGGCTGGTTAAATCACCCGATGCAACTGCATTGGCAACGACGATTGCTCTACTCATTGGTACCGTAACACTTCGTGCGAAAACGACTGATAGCCAAACACTCACTGCCAAAGCAATCGACATCACCGCAATCAGTATAAAGAGCATTTGCTGTAATCCAGCTACTCTCGTATCCAGTGCTTGAACCAGGTACTCAATAGCCATTGAATTAAAAGCATAGACTTCATCAATAGTCTGTGTATATTCATCAAAGAATTGCTGAGGCGGCATGCTCAGTTCACTCGCTTCCAGCAAATTCTGCTTCGTCATTTTCAGTACTTTTGTAATACTCGATTCAACTCCAGCGGCTTTCGACTCTACTGCGGATTTTATCGCTAGATCAGCTTCTACCGACTTCTCTATATTACGCACAAGTTCTGTGAAAGACGTACTCACATTGGCGAACAAGGCCGACAGTACAGCACCTTCTTCTGCTGATATATTACCATCAGCCAAAGCACCGGTGCCCATCGCACGCATCTGCCCCATGGTCTCAGTTAACATCGGCGCATGCACCATGGTCGCACTCATCAGGAAGTAAGTACCCGCCACTGGGTCCAATGAAAGACCAGATTCATCTTGTATTTCTTCAGCAACTAATAACATATCTGCGATTAGCGCGGTATGCCGTGCAACACTTTCTTCAACACTAATGTTACGTGCATTTAATGATTGTTTCTTTCCAGTCACACGCTGTTTAGCTGCCGACCAATTTGATTGGATCTGTGAAGAAAACTCGAATTCCTGCAGCTTTTCATCAACTACTTGAACCGCATTTCTCAAATCGCTTTGAACACCTGGCAGACGACTTGCCAAGGCCTCATTACCCCCCAATATTCCGGCAGATAAACCACGATGTTGCTGCGTATATTTAACCACATTATGTATTGCATAAATCGGCTCAGTGCCTGAAACTTCTCGCTCAGCGAAATTAAGCTCATCAGTCACACTCATTATATAAAGTGTAGCTGGCAATATACTCATTAAGAGTAGAAAGACGCACAGAATAGTGAATTTCTGAGGTAAGCTTATACGATCTAAAATAGACATTTTGTGTATCCCTTGATTTGAAATATTAAAAACTATTATCTAATTGAAACAAGTTACTCTGGAAATTAATCGGCTTAGAAAACATAAACTTGAACTCAAAACAAGGCCTGTTAAGAGAGCAAATAATGTTTAAACTACAAAAATTCCTACAAGCGATTTAGGTTGGTTAACAACGCACTTGAAGTTGAGAATGTGGAGAAAAACTACGACAATAATAATAAAAGATATCTCTAAGGGCTTTTGATGAAAAAACTACGAATAGATGCTGTTTACAAATGTACGGATACAGTTCGCTTTTCAGCACTACTGACTAGATATGTTTGCTGGCGATCGTTCATTTGTCAAGAGACCTGACATTGCCAGCCGAGCTGGTTGAGCCTAAATTGTACTGACTTCTCAGTCTGCCTATTGATCAACAGATCTAAGGTGCCAAAAATTTTGGATAATAAAAAAACAGACCGTTTTGTCAATTTCATGTTCTATAACATATGTTCTAATCGGCCAAAAATTAAGTCCGATTCCCTGCGCATCTCCATACACTTCATCAACGAACTTAATGGTAAGTGAATAGACACAAGGCTACTGGCGGATGCCAAAATGACAACTGCGCCCTTAGCTTGAACATAAAGCGTATAAAACAAGAGAAATCAGCTTACAGTTTTCTCATCCTCGGGTGACTGAGGTGATTCCGCTTCTTGGGCTGACAATTGCTTTGCTTCAGCTTTCATCTGCCGTTTCGCTTCCTTCTTCTGTTTCTTGGCGATATCTCTCTGGCGCTTTGCATATTCATAGTTTGGCTTGGCCATTTGCAATCCTTTTTTTAATTAGTTCTGGGGCGTAGGGATAATCTGACTAAATTGAATATCATTCAACCCTTTTTAGTTCTGAAGCATAAGAAAAGTCTGACTAAATTAGATATAATCCAACCCTTTTTTAATTTTATACTAAAGCCATATCATCATACCCATTTCCATTGGATGGGTTAGTAACTGATGATAGGGGTAAATCCGTATGTAATATTCCTGTTTGCCACACAATTTCGGCGTCAGTTTAAGTTCAAACAGGTTCTCATCGTTTTTTTCAGTACCTGTCAATTCAAACTTGAAACACTTAAAATTACTGAATCTTGTTTTTTTGTACTGGCGGCATAATAGCAACTCTACCACGACATCTTCAGGCTTTAAGCCATTAAGGTTAGCTGCCACCTTAAAATTCAGCGTTTCACCAAAACTTGCACACTTGCTTGGCTCATCTAACCGACGTAACGCAACGCCATCCCACAGTTTTCTTATTTTATTTTTCCAGGCTGCAATTTTTTTTGCGCCTGTAAAATCATTGTCTATATATCGTGCACTTTGCTTACTCGCTGGCAAATAGAATTTTTTCACATACTCATTTACCATACGAATGGAGTTGTAACGCGGCAGCAATGTTGCCATTGAATGTTTGGCAACTTTTACCCAATCAGGCGAGTAGCCGCGTTTATCTTGACCGTAATACATTGGCACGACCTGATCCTGCAGGATTTCATAAAATGCCTGGCTTTCCTCGCTGTCGCGCAGTACCGCTTCCATATTTTCCGGCCCTGGTTTGATTGCCCAACCATTATCACCATCGAAGCCTTCTCCCCACCAGCCATCCAGCACGCTCAGATTTATCGCACCATTCATACCGGCTTTCATACCCGAGGTACCACTTGCTTCCAATGGATATACTGGACTGTTCAGCCAGACATCTACCCCAGAAACCAAACGACGGGCGAGGCGCAAATCGTAACCTTCAACCAATAATATTCGTCCCAGGAATTCCGGCATGCGTGCAATTTGGCTGACTCGCCGAATTAAATCTTGCCCTGGAACATCTGCCGGATGCGCTTTACCAGCGAAAATCAGCAGCACAGGACGTTCTTGATGAAGGATTATTTCCCGCAACAAACCAAGATCTTCAAATAACAATGTTGCGCGTTTATAAGTCGCGAAACGGCGTGCAAAACCCAGCGTCAAGATATTCGGATTGATTGGATCTGCAAACTTGAACATCCGGTCAAGATGGGCCTCAGAACCATGATGTCTGGAATTTTGCTCTGTCAGCTTGGCACGAATACCATAAAACAATTGTGATTTTAACGATTGGCGCACGCTCCAAAATACGTGATCAGGTATATCATGAATACGTGACCAATATTCGTTATCACACATTTTATTACGCCATTCATGACCCAAAAAACGATCGAACAAATCGGACCATTCCTGCGCCAGAAAAGTTGGCACATGCACTCCGTTGGTAATATATGACATGGGGTTTTCTTCTGGTTCGATCTGTGGCCACAAATCTCTGCAGATATTAGCCGATACGTTCCCATGTATCTTACTCACCCCATTGTGTGTACGGGAGCCATGAATAGCCAGTGCAGTCATATTAAAATCCGCGCTATCTGATTTATGTCCGAGCGCCATAAATTCTTCGTAAGTAATACTGAGATCTTGATAAAACGATTCAAAATAGTCCCGCATCATATCTGGACTGAAATGATCGTGCCCGGCAGGTACTGCAGTATGTGTCGTAAAAACAGTATTGACCGCCACAGCCTCTAACGCGCTGGCAAAATCCAGCCCTTGTCGCACCTGATTGCGAATTCGTTCAAGTATCATAAACGCCGCATGGCCTTCGTTAATATGCCACACAGTCGGCTTTATACCCATTTTCTGTAACGCATGCACACCGCCGACACCTAATAAAATCTCCTGTTCAATGCGCATGGTTTTGTCCCCACCATAAAGTTGATGGGTAATATAACGATCATGCGGAGAATTTTCCGGCAAATCGGTATCCAACAGATAAAGCGTTACATGACCAATCTTTGCCAGCCATACTTTCACCTTAATGGTACGTTTCGGCAATGCCACTTCAATCAACACCTCTGAACCATCTTCGTTCAACACTGGTGTCACAGGGAGGCTTTCAAAATCCGAATCATTATAGGTGACCTGTTGATTTCCATGATTATCTATTGTCTGAAAGAAGTAACCTTGACGATAAAGCAGTCCAATGCCCACAAAGGGCAAGTGCAAATCACTTGCTGCTTTACAGTGATCGCCCGCCAGAATACCCAGACCGCCGGAATAAATTGGCAAACTCTCATGAAAACCAAATTCAAAGCAAAAATAGGCAATCTGATCATGCGGGCTTAAACCCTCAAAATTATCCTGTGGTGAAAGCTCGTAGTGATATGAATCGTAAGTTGACAGAATACTATTATAGTTAGCGAGAAATACCCGGTCTTCCGCTGCTTTTAACAATATAGATTCATCCACGCGCTTGAGAAATGCCTTAGGATTATGTCCTACTGCGCCCCACAAACCGGGGTCAAGCCGGGAGAACAGCGTACGCGTGGCACGATTCCAGCTATACCAAAGATTATTTGCCAACTCCTCCAAACGCTCAAGCCGAGGTGGTATCTTAGGATTAATAGTAATTGTAAAATTAGTTCTGGACGACATGATTGCTCTCCCTGGCGACAAATTGGCAATTCCATTTAGTTCATTGTGGAATACAAATAATTTTGCAGCAAGTCCTATTCATTAACATGCAGTTCATTTTTCCGCACCCGAAAATGAATAAGGTATATTCTTCCATAGATAAACAAGAAAAACTAACCCAATTCATTGGCTCAATATTCAGATTGAATAATCTTTTATATTTTTGGGGGATTGAAGCACTTGGACAAACAATTAATTTACGGTGATATCGGTGGCACCAAAACGATTCTACAAATTGCAACCTTAAGAGAAGCTGCAGTTCATGTACAGTTCACGTATCACTATAACAGCAATGCATATACTACTTTTTCAGATCTGCTCAGAGATTTCCTGGATAGATCCGAAATTAAATTGTCAACCAGTGCTTCTATCACCGCCTGCTTTGCTATAGCAGGGCCAGTCGTTGGCCAGAAGATTAAAATGACCAACCTGCCCTGGCAAATTGATAGCACAGAAATCAAATCCGAATTTTCAATGTCCAGTGTTCAGCTCCTGAATGATTTTGAGGCTGCTGCTTTGGCAATTGAAATCCTGTCACCAGAAGATTTAACAACACTACAAACAGGCCAGGTGCATGCACAAGAAATGTGCGTCATATTAGGTGCAGGTACTGGAATGGGTGTTGCATGGCTCACTTGGCAGGGAGACCGCTATGTGCCACTGTCGACTGAAGCAGGGCACATGGATTTTGCACCTACCGGTAAATTGCAGATTAAGTTATTGGAAGCGCTGCAAAATAAATTTGACCATGTTTCAATTGAACGCGTGCTATCAGGGCCTGGTTTAACCAATATCTTTAATTTTTTACAAACGGAGTTAGCTGCAGTTTCAAACTTAGCACGGAAAAATCTTAATGAAGACAGTGGCGCAACAATCACTGCACTTGCATTAACACACCATCACCCGATTGCATTGAAGTCACTGGAATTATTCACTGAAATTTATGGCGCTTATGCCGGCAATCTGGCACTTGCCGGATTATGTCGTAATGGTGTCTATATCGCCGGTGGGATCGCACCAAAAATCATTAATATACTCAACACAGGACGCTTCATACAGGCATTCCGTGATAAGGGACGATTTTCCGCAATGATGCATGAAATTCCGGTACATGTTATTACAAACCCCGAAGTCAACTTGTTAGGGGCCAGGCAAGAAGCACAACGTATTGCTTAATAATTAAAAAATGGCGCAGGAATACACATACCAAGCGTATTTTCAATCTTAAGTAAACTTTATTTCAATTGCATTGTCCCTTATTAACAACTATTATTAATAGTCGTCCATATTTCATAAAAACAATAAGTTTTGCAGTATTTTATATTTCCAAATAACATATAAACTGATAAAAAGAAGCTTATAGTGCGTAGTTTATTTTTGATTCTAATTATACTTTGGATACCATTGCAAGGCGCATTTGCTGCCGCAGTACCACAGTGTTCACATGAAGAAAATGCAGCACGCAATTTAAATTCTACCGCAACTCCAACCAGTGATACCCACTTACAGATTACTTCACCAGAGCAACCGATGGATCATAATATGACCTCTAACCCAGAGTGCGAGGTTAACACGATGTGTCATACCAGTTGCAGTACAATCATGATATCCGTAAGTACCACAGCAACGCCTTCCGGTATCACTTCATATACAATTTCACTTATATCTAAATCTTCCTCATTTATTCCCGAGCAACTGCAACGCCCTCCTCTCGCTTAGCCCACCAAACGCATTACCCAAACCATTTTCACAACATTGATCGGCATATACTTATCTAGTACTTCATCTATTTTGTATATCGACCTTTGGCCAATAGCTTGATTTTGGAACTTATCAAAGACAAATAGACAACGTATTAGGTCCGATGCATCCCATTCAAGGTACTTGCATGGATGGATACACCATTAATCCAAAACCGAATACTGAAAATATAAAATTATGTCGCCATTATTCAATTTTCTAAGTAGTGCCTCTTTAGGCATATCACTACTTGCGAACAGCGCTGTCGCAGGTGCAGAACAAAATGTTCTGACACTGAATGCAGCGACTGAATTAACAATCCAGAACAATCCAGATCTGGCACAAATGCGTGCTCGTGCACAAGCATTAGCCGCGATTCCATCACAAGTAGGCACACTGCCTGACCCTGAGATCAGCTTCAGTGCGAGAAATCTGCCAGTAGATAATCTCAACACCGCTCAGGATAATATGACACAACTCGGGCCAGGTATTTCCCAGCAATTTCCTTTTCCAGGAAAGCTTGCTTTACGTGAAGAAGCCGCTGCATTTGAAGCGGCAGCGGCACTTGAAAACGTCACTGAAGCTAAATGGTGGCTCCTGCGTCATGTCAAACATGTCTGGTGGCAAATCTTTTATCTCGATCATGCATTACTGATTGTTGAAAATAACCAGCAATTATTACGACAGTTTATCCAAATTGCACGGACTAAATATGAAGTCGGCAAAGGATTGCAACAAGATATTCTATTAGCGCAGCTGGAATTATCCAATCTACTTGATCAGCAATTAAGATTAAGAAACACTCGTCAAAATACTGTTGCGCAACTCAACGCATTACTCGGTAGAGCTGCAAATCAACCAATCAAACTACCCGATGGTGTTACTGAAACATTACCCACTATTATTTCAGAAGATGCGCTTTATCAGGAAGCAGAACAATATCGCGCCTTACTGGCCGCCAAACGCAAATCAATAAATGCCGCACAAGCGCGTCTTGATCTGGCGAAAAAAGATTACTACCCTGACTTTAATTTGGGTGCTTTTTATGGTTTTCGCCGTGACCAACCCGCAACAGGTCTGGACCGCTCAGATTTGTTAACGCTTAATCTAAGTATGCGCGTCCCCATCTTTTTGCACCGCAAACAGGCTAAAGCAGTTGATCAACGCAGCAGTGAGTTGTTGCAACATCAATATGCATTAGAAGACGAATGGAATAATGTTCGTATGCAAATCTCGCAGAACTATCATGATTTCCAACGTGCCAAGAAACAAATGATTTTGTTTAAATCCGGCATTATTCCACAGGCGCAACAAACCGTTGCATCTATGCTGGCGGGGTACCAAGTGAGCAAAGTTGATTTTCTAAATTTGATACGCAGCCAGATTTCCTTACTAAATCATGAACTGCAGTATTGGAATGCTTTCACCGAAGCAAATCAAGCGCTCGCTAAGTTAACGGCTGCAATTGGTAAGGAAGAAATTTATGAATAAATCCATGCCATTCATCATCACTGTTACGCTCATAGTGGGTATAAGTGGGGGCTGGCTTGCAAATACATACTGGCAAGCTGGTACTCAGCCACATGAAAATAGCATACAAGCAGCGGACAATAACAAACCGCTGTTTTATCGTAACCCAATGAACCCAACTATCACCTCTCCTGTTCCCATCAAGGATTCAATGGGTATGGATTACATACCCATTTACACAAATGACCACCCACTCGCTAGCGACGCAATTGGCACTGTTAATATCGACCCGGACACAGTTCAAAACATGGGTGTACGCACGACCACAGTTAAAAAAGATATTCTTTCACATGTGGTACGCACAGTTGGGCGCGTAGCTTATGATGAAAAACGCATCGTCCGCCTACATCCAAAAGTAGAAGGCTGGATTGAAACCATGCAGGTGGATAAAACAGGCGAAAAAGTTAAAGAAGACCAGGAATTACTCAGTATTTATTCGCCACAACTGGTCGTCAGTCAACAGGAATATATCCTCGCACTCAACAACTTTAAAGCGCTCGAACAAAGTCCCATAGAAGACATTCGCCGCGGCGCGGAAGAACTTGTCAATAGCTCACTGGAACGCCTAAAACTACTGGATGTGCCAGCACATCAAATACATGAATTAACGGAAGACTATAACATCCATAAAAGTCTGCATATCCATAGTCCTGCATCTGGCATTGTGGTTAACATTGGCGCACGTGAAGGCCAACACGTCACACCATCCACAGAGATTTACATGATTGCGGATTTATCTGAAGTCTGGGTTTTTGCAGATATCTATGAAAATGAATTACCGTGGGTTAAAACAGGTGATCTGGTAGAAATGCAACTGGTAGGCATACCAGGGCGTGTTTTCAGAGGACACCTGGCGTTCATTTATCCGTATGCAGAAGCCAAAACCCGCACCATTAAAGTACGCTTGGAATTTAAAAATAATGAGTTATTGTTAAAACCCGATATGTTTGCAGAAATCACCATCTATGCCAGCCAGCAACTCAACGCGCTGGTTATCCCATCCGAGGCAATAATCCGTTCCGGTGTACGTGACAAAGTGTTAGTGGTTCGCAGTCCCGGAAAATTCGAGCCACGCGCCATAACGACCGGGTTAGCTGCCGATGGCACAGTAACAGTTTTGGAAGGGTTGGAAGAAGGTGAAGAAATCGTCACCTCATCCCAGTTCCTCATTGATTCTGAGTCAAGATTACGTGAAGCCACCGCCAAAATGATCAATCCAGCAACGCCAAGAACCGAACCACCCAATCCATTACAGATCGAGCAAGGGGAGCATCAACATGATTAATACTAAAAAACAAAAGCTGCGAAACAAAGCTATTCGATTAGTTTATATCCTGTGTTGCCTGCCATTTGGTTTGGCTTCTGCCTCCTCAGGGACAACTTATATTGAAAACCCAGAGAGCTATCGCGCACGATTGGATACACTAAAACCAGGCGACCATCTTCAATTACTCCCTGGAGAATATCACCATGGATTGCCTCTTCACCATCTATATGGCACTGAGAAGGCACGGATCACTATCTCGGGCCCGCTGAACGCGCCACACGCTGTTTTTATTGGCCGCACGGGACAAAATACGATTAGCATAACCAACTCAAGCTACATTACCATTCGCAACTTAAGCCTGGATGGTCGCAACTTACCGGTAGACGGTGTGAAATGTGGCGGACATGCCAGTTGGGCGCACCATATTACCCTGGATGGACTACGTATCTACGGGCATAACAATAATCAACAAACTGTCGGAATTTCCACCAAATGTACAGCCTGGCATTGGATCATTCGCAATAATGTCATTACCGGAGCTGGCACAGGCCTATATCTCGGCAACTCAGATGGGGGCTATCCTTTTATTGCCGGACTGATTGAATATAATTTGATCACTGATACACGCGGCTACAATTTACAGATTAAGCATCAGCAACCACATGCAATATTTCCAGGCATGCCCAGAGGCATCAATAAAACCATCATTCGTCACAATGTATTCAGTAAAGCACAAGGTGGATCAAAACAGGAGATGGCACGACCCAATGTATTAGTTGGTCACTGGCCACTGACCGGCCCGAGATCAAATGATCAATATGTAATCTATGGCAATTTATTTTACCAAAACCCAAATGAATCCTTATTTCAAGGTGAAGGAAATATCGCGCTGTATAACAATATTTTCGTCAATAACTTTGGTGATGCGGTACGCATACAACCGCACAACCACATGCCACGCTCAATCCACATATTTCACAATACGATTTTAGCTGCCAATACCGGCATTGTTCTATACCCTGGGGAAAGCAATCCCCTATATGCGCGCTGGATTAAAGGCAACGCTGTGTTTGCATCAATTCCTTTAATTGGCGGCATACATGAAGATAATATAGTCGATCAATATAAAGCGGCAGAGAACTATCTTGTGCGGCCATTCGCCCCGCTTGGACAAATCAATCTTGCACTATTACCAAACAAACAACCCAATATTTCGCCGGACACAGCTGATTATCAACATCATACAAAATGGAATAGCGACTTTGATGGCGCGTTGAGTAAAAAACGTTTTGGGGCTTACGGTTATGACAAAACACCTCAGTGGACGCCGGTTCTAGAAATAAAACAGCAAAGCAGTACACCTTAAATTGGACAACAACGAAAATATGAAATCGAACTATAAAACTGCATAAATTATTGCGTTTCAACAGCTTCTATATTCCAAAAGGATACATGAGGATGACAAACCAAAGTCTACCCAAACATGATTAATACCATCATCAATGGTTCTTTGAACCACCGCATTATGGTGCTGCTGGCTGTTATAGTGCTGGCCACAACAGGGATCTGGTCGTTCAAAAATATGCCGCTGGACGCGATTCCTGACCTATCCGATGTACAGGTCATTGTATTTACTGAGTATCCCGGACAAGCGCCACAAGTTGTTGAAGATCAAGTGACTTATCCGTTGACTACCGCCTTGTTGGCTGTACCCCAGGCTAAAGTAGTACGCGGCTATTCTTTCTTTGGATTGTCATTTGTGTATGTTATTTTCGAAGAAGGTACCGATACATACTGGGCCAGATCACGTGTATTAGAATATCTCAATTATGCCAGCTCACGTTTACCACAAGGGATTAGCCCATCCCTAGGGCCTGATGCCACCGGTGTTGGCTGGATTTATGAATATGCCCTGATAGACAAGACGGGGAAACATGATTTGTCCCAACTGCGTTCAATTCAAGACTGGTATTTACGCTATCCATTGCAAACCGTTCCGGGTGTATCAGAAGTAGCTTCTGTTGGCGGTTATGTCAAACAATATCAGATTGAAGTCAACCCGAATGCTTTGCTCGCCTATGACATCCCACTATCCAAAGTAAAGCACGCTATTCAACGCTCCAATAACGATGTAGGTGGACGTTTGCTCGAAATGGCCGAAACGGAATATATGGTACGTGGCTTGGGCTATATTCAGTCATTGGAAGACATTAAGAGCATTCCTGTTGGCTTTGACGACAATGGCACACCCGTAAGACTGCAGGATATCGCACATGTGCAGACTGGCCCGGAACTGCGCCGTGGTGTCGTTGAGTTAAACGGAGAAGGCGAAGTGGCTGGTGGCGTGGTCATTTTGCGTTTTGGTGAGAATGCACAAAAAACGATTGTCGGTATTCGCGAAAAACTGCAAGAACTCAAACAAGGTTTACCCGAAGGGGTTGAAATTGTGACGGTTTATGATCGTGGCGATCTGATCAAACGAGCGGTTAATACGCTCAACACCGCATTGATTCAGGAACTGCTTATTGTCAGCATCCTGGTTACTTTGTTTCTACTTCATCTGCGCTCTTCCCTGGTGATTATTATTACGTTGCCATTAGGCATTTTAATGGCATTTATTGTAATGAAATGGCAGGGTATTAATGCCAACATTATGTCTCTGGGGGGTATCGCAATTGCCATTGGCGATATGGTCGATGGCGCCATTGTCATGGTGGAAAATGCACACAGGCGCATCAGTGAAGCCATCGCCAAGAAAAAAGCCGAATTAACCAATAAAGAACGCTGGCTGGTCATCGGCAAGGCTTCGCGCGAAGTAGCACCCGCACTGTTCTTTTCGCTGTTGATCATTACCGTGTCATTTATTCCAATTTTTGTTATGGAAGCACAGGAAGGTCGCTTGTTTACACCACTGGCCTATACAAAGTCCTATGCCATGGCAGCGGCAGCCATTTTGACCATTACTGTTGTACCTGTACTGATGGGGTATTTCATACGTGGGAAAATAATTCCTGAGAATAAGAACCCGGCCAATCGCGTATTACATGCAATACACACACCACTATTGAAACAAGCGATGCACTGGCGCTCAATCACGTTGATCCTGGCTTTTGCATTACTGGCTTCGACAATCTATCCCTTATCTAAAATCGGCAGTGAATTTATGCCGCCACTGGATGAAGGCGATATTCTTTATATGCCCAGCACTTTCCCCGGCATATCCATTACCAAAGCCAAGGAACTATTACAACAAACTGATAAAATCCTGAAATCTTTTCCTGAAGTTCATCACGTATTTGGGAAAATCGGCCGTGCCGAAACAGCGACTGACCCCGCACCTTTATCGATGATAGAAACAACCATACGCCTAAAACCCAAATCGGATTGGCCGGATCCCAACAAAACAACGCAAGAATTAATGACTGAAATGGACCAGGCCATTAAATTTCCCGGCCTAACTAATGTGTGGACAATGCCGATCAAAACACGTATTGATATGTTATCCACCGGCATTAAAACACCCGTTGGCATTAAAGTTTCAGGACCTGACCTGAATGTATTGCAAAGCTTATCCGAACAAATCGAGCAAGTCATGAAAAGCATGCCGGAAACACTTTCGGCCTTCGGTGATCGCACAGTAGGTGGTTATTATCTGGACTTTGATATCAAACGTGAAGAAGCAGCACGCTATGGCTTAACTGTAGGAGATATTCAAGACGTCATACAAAGCGCTATTGGCGGCATCAACATTACCGAAACAGTAGAAGGTCTGGAACGCTATCCAGTTAATCTGCGTTACCCGCGTGAATTACGTGACAATCTGGAAAGCCTTAAACGGATGTTAATCTCCACACCGACCGGTGCACAAATCCCACTGACTCTGGTTGCTGATTTAACACTGCGACGTGGTCCGCCGTCCATTAAAAGTGAAGATGCGCGCCCCAATGCCTGGGTTTATGTCGACCTGAAAACCTCTGATATCGGTGGCTTTGTGGCCGAAGCAAGAAAATTAGTTGCAAATCAAATCAATATCCCAGTTGGATACACCATAAGTTGGTCAGGTCAGTATGAATATATGGAACGCGCCGCCGAAAAAATGCGTATTGTAGTGCCAATGACTTTAACACTGATTTTTTCCTTGTTGTATGTCATCTTTCGTAATGTTACTGAGCCCATTATCATCATGTTAACAATACCGTTCGGTCTGATTGGGGGGATCTGGTTGGTTTATTTACTGGGCTTCAACCTATCCGTTGCGGTGTATGTCGGATTCATTGCACTGGCTGGCACAGCTGCAGAAACCGGCGTGATGGTACTGAGTTTCATCAACATGGAAATCGCTCGCTTACGCCGCAAGAATATACTCCCATTAACACCCACAGAAATTAACAAAGCCGTTGAGATCGCAACCGCCATGCGGGTAAGACCCGTTACCATCACCGCATTCACCACCATGATTGCCCTCATTCCCATCATGTTGGCAACCGGCAGTGGTGCTGATGTCGCCCACCGTATCGCCGCACCGGTACTGGGTGGTATGCTCACCGTACTGATACTCAGCCTGCTAATCTTTCCAGTAATTTATAGCCTGATACTACAATGGCAGGAAAAAAATAAACTGCCAGCCTCTCAGCAAAAAGAATCCATTCAAAAGCAAATAAAGTAGTTTATAAGAATTGCTGCGATTGATTAAAATGCTGCAGTCGCCTTTGAAGTTGATGAAGATAAACTAAATATCATGATCTTCAACATTTTCTCTGGTGGTCGTGATTATGAAACTACAATGCGTAACAGTGAAGAAATTTAAATTATTGGGTTTCATATTACACAATAGATAATAGAGTTATTTACAAACAATGCTAAAGTAGTCTGGTCGAAATATATTTTAAACATACGAGGATTCGTAATGGACGTTGATCATATTGTACTTTGGGTGGATGATTCTAAACGGTCTCTTAAGTTTTACGTGGACATCCTCGGATTCGAAACTGTTCGGGTTGAAGAGTTTCACACAGGCAAAGCACGATTCCCAAGTGTGCGTATCAACGAACGGACAATTTTTGACATCATGGATCGTAACGATCTACTGTCACTTGTTCAGTCATTTACAGGGAGTAGCGCGGGTATTGGGGGCAAGCCAATAAATCACGTCTGTCTATCCATGAGTGCATCTGAATTCACCGCAATGTCCGAACGTCTAGTCGACAATGGCATTGATGTTCGCCCAGGTGGTGAAAATGTTTTTGGGGCGCAAGGACATGCAGTACGTTCAGTTTATTTTAACGATCCGGACGGAAATGTCCTCGAAATTCGATACTACGAGGATTAATGCCATGCATATTCAGACATTGTTTATTATGGCAAGGTATAGTGAAGTGTAATAACGAATTCATAACGAATTGCAACGCAGCACCAGATAGTGTGTAGTGATTATAGGAATCGCTATCGCAGCATTTTTCTTGTTCCGCACTACACTAATAGATAGACTGGAACATTAGTTACTTCTACTCTTTATTGTGACGACCTACTCACAAAAACAACAGCGCACTCTAAAAACCATTCAACTAAAGATTTTAGGATAATCAATGTCCGAACCCATACCGAATAATTCACCGATATTTCAGCACCCATTGGTATTGTTTGATGGCATTTGCAACCTATGCGATCACACCGTAAATTTCATTATCAAGCGTGATCCAGACGAAGTATTTCGTTTTATACCACTGCAGTCACCGCTTGGTGAATCTCTCCTGATCAAATTCGGTTTTCCCGCCGACTACCGGGATAGCTTCGTGCTGATTGATGGCACAGTAGCGTACACAAAAAGCACAGCTTTTATTCGCATCAGCAAAAAACTCAACAAGCTATGGCCGCTATTCTCGCTTACGGTGATCATTCCACAGCGTATACGTGACTACTGCTATTCCAACATCGGCCGCAATCGCTACCGCTGGTTTGGTCAACATGAATATTGTGAAATACAATCAAATGATATGAATCATCGCTTTCTAACCGACATACGCTCTGCGAATGACATGGCAGAAAAAACATGAAACTGGATTAACACCGCTGCAAAAAGTTTGTAATTCCCTGTCAGAAGCAATTACAAACGCCTGCGATAAATCGTTTATAAACACCCTGAATGAATTTTACTTATTAATTTACGTTTTTAGAGACGCCTAACTCATATTCCGAACCCATTTCCGGCATAATCACTTCGCTGTTTTTTAGCAACCCTGCAAAGGTCTGCATGGATTTCAATTCACCATGAACCAAAAAAGTGCGTTGATGATGACCTACTGAATAATACCAATCCAATAGCTCATCTTGTCCTGCATGGGCCGAAAAACCGCCAATGGTATATATTTTGGCCTTTACGGCAAACTCTTCCCCAAAAATTCTAACTGTTTTAGCGCCATCAACAATGTGCCTTGCCAACGTATTCGGTGCCGCATATCCGACAAAAACAATACTGCTCTTTGAGCGCCATATATTGCGTTTCAAGTGATGACGTATCCGTCCACCGGTACACATACCTGAGCCCGCCATAATAATGGCGCCGCTGGAAATCTGATTAAGCGCCATTGATTCCATCGTGTCACGGGTGAAGTGTAATCCCGGAAAGCTAAATGGATCGCTTCTGTTACGAAAATATTCCTGTGCTTCCTGATCGTAACATTCAGGGTGACGGTTAAATATTTCAGTTGCTGAAATCGCCATGGGTGAATCAAGAAATACCTGAGTTCCCCGCGGCATATTCTGATGGTCTATCCCTTGGCGCAAGTAATACAACAATTCCTGGGCGCGCTCCAATGCAAACGTCGGAATAATTACGTTACCGCCGCGCTTAAAAGTCTCAGTCACTGCATCAAATAATTCGTTTACTGATGGAATGAGTTGTTTGTGCTGACGATCACCGTAGGTGGTTTCCATTACGACAATATCTGCCTTCGGCGGTTTGCTTGGATCGCGGATAATTGCGTGCCCTTTGCAGCCCAGATCACCAGAAAACAAGATGCTGAGTCGTTGGCCGTTTTCCTCCAATTCAAGAAAAATACTGGCCGAACCTAGAATATGACCGGCATCGATAAAGGTAGCGCGAATACCTTCAGCAACTTTAATCGATTGATCATAATTGACTGAACGGCCAAAATAATCCAGTGTATGCAAAGCATCTTCAGTGCTATACAGCGGTTCAACCAGATCATCGGTGTGCCCCTTACGTAGCAATTTTCTATTTTTCCACTCAGCTTCCTGTTCATTTAGCCCGGCTGAATCGAGAATGATAATACGCGTCAATTCCCGAGTGGCAGAAGTGGTAATCACTTCGCCAGTGAATCCTTGCTTCACCAGTAAAGGCAAACGACCACAATGATCTAAATGCGCGTGTGTTATTAAAACAAAATCAATCTTAGCCGGATCGAATCCGAATGGCGTAAGGTTCTCTTCATCAAGTTCTCGTCCTCCCTGAAACAGACCACAATCGACTAATAATTTCTTACCTGCAACTTCCAATAAATGGCATGACCCCGTCACACCTTGGGCAGCACCATGAAAGCTGATTTTCATTAAAATAATCCCTCAATCGATTGGTAATTAGATTACTCACTGTATATGTACAGCTATTCAGAAAGTCTGAAAATAGCATTATTCTGAATCGAGCACTTGAATGCAATGGGTCAGTCCATCTTTAAAGACGCCATCCAGTGCAATGTTGTTTGTTGAGTGCGTAATACTGTCGCAACTCCAGATCGTATCTACCCCCGCTTTATACAAACGTTGTAGCGCATTATTGACAAACAAAGCATGTGTCACAACTACTGAAATTGATGCTGGCCCATGCTTGGCGACTGCGTACGCTGTTTGTTCGAGAGTTCGGCCTGTACTGGCAACGTCATCGACCAACACAATATGGCGATTGCTGAAATCAAAAGCAGGCAAAGTAACTTCTACATTGATATCATTCACACGTCGTTTACTGGAAACACAATACTCGGGAGCATTTCCCGACATCGCATTTGCAATTGCTTCGACCCATTGTTTTGACTCACTATCTGGTCCCAATATGACGGGACTTTCAAACAATTCTTGTAAAAAAGCCGCGATCGGCTTTGTAGCTGATAAATTTAATGCAATCCGGGCAGGCACAGCCTGTTCCAGGGAATGGATGCGGTGCAAATGCGAGTCAACGGTCATGACTGCATCAAAATGTTCAGCAAGTAGTTGACCAACTGCACGCTGACTGATAATTTCACCAGGATTAAATGCCTTATCCTGGCGCATATAACACAAGTAGGGTGTTATAAGTGTGAGTGTTTCTACGCCCTTATCACGTAATTCACAGGCTACCAACAAAACTTCGAGCAGTTTGTCGTTTGGGTGATCCAGGCTTCGATAAATAATGACATGATCCGATAACTCTACAGGCAATGTTAACTTGCTTTCCCCGTCTGGAAAGTGATGGACAATGATTTCAGCAAAGGGCAGCGCACAAGAATGAGCCAGGCGTTGTGCCTGCAAGTAGGAATCAGAAAAAAACAGGATGAATGGCTGTTGACTCATGACAACCCACCAATCTCATAGGCATTGTCAGTGTCGCTCGCATTTTTGGCAAAATTAAAATCTGCGTTGAATTCGGCATGAATGGTATATAAAGGCTCACCCTTCTCAACCAGATCGCCAATTTTTTTATGTAAATCAATACCCGCTTTCTTATCCAATGGCGCGCCTGCCAAATGTGCAATCTGTGCCAGTTGTAAATTATCTATCGCATCAATTCGTCCAGCTTGCTGTGCCACCACTTGGTGCTGTAGTTTACCCAGCCCGGCTATACCGTCACTCGGACCTTGCATACGTATAATTGACTGCATTTTATGTAAAGCGCGCCCTGATTCCAAAATATCACGCGCCAGAAAATAACCCTGGCCACCTCTGACATCAGGATCAAACTCTAAAATTCTGCCCGCTAATTGCAAAGCTTTCTCACGTAAATCCAATGGCGCAAGAGGATGATTTTCAAGTATCCGCATGACATCACGTGCTTCAAGGGCTGGCCCAATACCTTGCCCAATCGGCTGGCGCCCGTCTGTTATGATTACTTCTAGCGTTAAGCCCATGCAGTCACCTACATACTCAAACAATTTACGCAACTGCATGGCATCTCGTTGAGACCTTATCTTGGCCGTCGGCCCAATTGGAATATCAACCAATAGATGCGTTGATCCAGCAGCAACCTTTTTGGATAAAATTGACGCCACCATCTGACCAGGTGAGTCCATTGAGAGTGGACGCTCTACTGAAATTAAAATATCGTCCACAGGTGCCAATTTAGCGGTTCCGCCCCAGGCCAAAAACGCGCGTTCTTGTGCGACAAGCTGGTGTAAGCGTTCGGGCTTCAAATCCACATTCGCCAAAACTTCCATGGTGTCGGCAGTGCCGGCTGGCGAAGTAATTGCCCGACTTGAAGTTTTTGGCATCAACATACCGTGTTCAGCAACAATTGGAACAACCAACATACTTGTGCGATTTCCAGGAATACCGCCAATACAGTGTTTATCGACCACCAGCGGTTCATTCCAATGTAATTGTTCCCCGGTTTGAAGCATGGCGCGGGTTAAATAAAGCACTTCATCGCGATCCAGTCCACTTTCCGCGCATCCAACCAAATACGCTGCAATTTCAATTTTTGAATAACGATTCTTGGCAATATCCTCATTGATTGACAGGTAATCTTCAAACAACAAACGTTCCCCACTTATTTTGCGATGTACCGCTTTGATTGACTGTGGAACTTTGGCGTGAGCGATTTTGACGGCACTTTTCTCAGCTACAGCGAATTGATTGAACACTTGCTCACTCAGTCCGAGTTCTCCAGGTGTAGTAATTGAAGCGTCATCAACGATGTTGAGAACTGCGATGACAGAATTGCCATTCTGCACAGAATTCACTTCGATCTTATTTAAAGCCTGAAAACCCTCGCTGCGATACAACACACATTCGCGGTGTAAATAAGCAACATTTTCTTTATAAGTATCAATAGCAACTCGGCGTAGTTTTAAAGTTTTGGTTTTCATTTTCGCATCTTC
>JAHZIU010000011.1 GCA_022601315.1 Betaproteobacteria bacterium | reverse complement strand
CTAACCTTCAGCTATCGCTTCATACATTAATCACAACTTCCTCTTATAAGAAGGGGTAGATTTTAACAAGTGATGGCAAAGTTTACTATAAACAAATTAATACTCAATTGATTATCTTACTGGGTAAACTGAAAAGAATTCTATAAAATAGTGAAATTATCTCATGCCTACACAAACCCAATGATCATAATTTTCATCTCATCAGGCATTCAGGCCTGAATGAATCAGAACCGCACTGTAATCTAATATAAATAGCAAACAAATAAATGAAAAAAGAAACAAAGATCCTGGTTATTGGCGCTGGCATCAGTGGACTCACTACCGCTATCAGTTTAAAAGAAAAAGGCTTCCATGTTGTCATCGTAGCAGAAAATTTTTCGCCCGACTTAGTCAGCAATGTCGCCGGTGCTTTATGGGAATGGCCACCTGCAGCCTGCGGAAAACATGGCAACCCCCGCTCATTAAAGCGTTCCAAAGCTTGGTGCATGGTTTCATATGAAAAATTTAAAGTACTACAAGCGGAATATGGTTCGGAACTCACTGGAATCTATCTTAGAAACGCCACCTTTTATTTCCACAAAACGCTTGAGGAGCTACCCGAAGACCTTAATAAAATGAATGAATTAGCAGAAAAAGTGGACAACTTCCGGCGTGGTCTGGATATCGTGCCAAACACCATTGATCTAACGTCCCAGCAAGGCATTAAAGACGCTTATCAACTCATGGCGCCCATGGTGGATACGGATGTGTACATGCAATGGCTGTTAGCGAAAGTCAAAAAAATGGGCTGCGAAATAATTCAAGAGAGAATTGCACTCAATTTAATTGAACATGAACAAACACTACTTGATCGTTTTCAGTGTGCAGCCATTGTAAATTGTAGCGGCCTGGGCTCAATTGAAATCGCCAATGACCCTTCGATGTACCCATTAAAAGGTGCTCTGGTTAAAGTAAAAGATGAAAAAGGCTTAGTTGATGGCGCACATTGTATTTCGCATAAGGAAACATCAAACAGTGAACAAAACATTGTGTTTATTGTACCGAGAGGAAATAAAAAAACAGTGATTCTAGGTGGGCTTGTACAAATCCATCAATGGGGTCAATCAATGAGCATGAACGACCCAATTATCAAAAGAATGTATAAAGGCTGTCTGGATTTTTTACCACTGCTAAAATCCCTCCCGCTGGATGAAAAAGATTCTGTGCGTACAGGTTTGCGTCCTTTTACACGAACAAATGTATGCGTAGAACATGTACCCACAACAAATATTTTTTATAATTATGGACATGGTGGTGCGGGCGTTACATTATCCTGGGGATGCGCACAAGAAACAGCTGCCAGAATTCAAGCCATGCTGCATCATCAAGTTCAGCCGGTTACACATACACTTACAAACAAGTTAATTGACAGGAAAAAACAAACGGTTTTCTTATTACAAAATAATACGCCCATTAAATCCGAACTCGCGTTTATCAATACGCTGAATTGTAATCTTGTACTACTTTGCAGTCCTAAGGGACTAGAACAAATTATTCCTTCACATTTTGAACACTTAAGCCATGTTCAAATATTGGCACACTATGATTTGCCGCACCTGCTGGAAGTTTTCAAACAGATCAAAAACAGCTTTGTGCTGGATGTTGAAAAATGTCACGTCATTACCATTGATGACGATTGCATTTTGTTAGCCGCAGAAATGCGAGAAGCACTCGGACTAACAGGTGACAAGACTCAACACACGCTTCCCATTATTAACAAACTTAACAACGCAAATAAACCGAAACCGGCAGATAGAACAAAAGGATCACTATTTAACATTAGTGTAGTCATTATAAATGGAAAGTTAGCCTACTTTGCACCCTGTCAATATTCACGAGCGCGAGATGAAATTTCTTCTGGCAAACCAATCAGCTACTTAATAACACGTACAAAAGACCCTGAATATCCCATTCTTTTTGAGTTCATAAAAAAAACATTAGCTGTCCACACAGCAGGCCATCCATTCAATGGCGTTATGAATTTTGATATCGTACTGCATACTGATAGCGCAAAAACAATTCCGCCAACACAGCCGGCGCTACAGAAAATTTCCGCGCATGCACCAATCGATCTGATCTCCAGACTATTCGTTCCCTACCAGGGCCTCACACTAAACGAATGGCAAATAAAATTACAAATGGATTATCTACAAAAGCCCACGGTTAAAGTACAAGAGAACCAAAAATATAGCGCCTTATGCATTTATCCCAAAAAAGCAGGCAAGGTAACCGAAATTAAAACACCCCTATTTAACAGCCCAACTGAAATCTACTGGCGCATTCATCCAGGACAAGAATTAACGTCATCCAAGAATATTGAAGATTATGCCCTGGCCGTGCTTCTTTCAAACAACCATTGGGAAGTGCTAAAACAAGATATAGACACAGCTGGTTCACACAGCTATTTTGATGTGACTTAGTGGAATGACAGTCCAGATAGTCCACTAAGTTCGTTCAAACTGTAGTAGTCAATCATTTTTCACTCATTAATTGATCGAAATATTATCGTTTTTAAACAGACAGTTGAATATTGTTTAGTATTTACGATATACAATATCTTTTACACGCTCTGCGTCCATTCCTCTTTATATGCTCAAAGCAACATTGACAATCAACCCTATTGATACACAAATGGCTACAAGCGCAAAACCTATTTGTAACTTTGGGCCGGCAATATGGCTGGCAAAAAAGCGCCCAATCAGCATTCCGGTCAGTGCACCAATGGTAAAAGGAATGCCAATTGACCAGTTCATACTCCCCATTAGGGCAGCCGAAGTAACGCCAATGGCAGAAATGAGCGCAACAATGGCTAATGATGTTGCCAGGATCGATTGCATCTGAAGATTGGTCACTTTCTTTAGCGCGGGTACGACAACAAAACCACCCCCCACACCGAGTAATCCAGAAAGAAAACCAGCAATGCTACCAGACAAAGCGAGCGCTCTGGCGCAAACCCAGGTCCATATTAATCGACCGTCAGCGTTTTCAATGAGACAAGGTTGTGAAGATGTGTCAGCAGTATTTATAATTTTTTGATCTTGCCGACTTTGTCTAAACATATCCACAGCAACGTAGGTCAAAACAGCTGCAAATACTATGGTCAAAGGGACATTTGGTAATTTCTGAGCGGACCATAGTCCCACAGGCGATGCAATCGCGCCAGTAATCGCTATCAAGCTTGCTGCCCGATACCTGACTGTTCCTTGTATTAACGCGATTAATGCACCCGCTGTCGCTGATAGGCAAACT
>JAHZIU010000109.1 GCA_022601315.1 Betaproteobacteria bacterium | reverse complement strand
ATGCTTACTAAAGCGCTATAAAGTGTAACCTTGCCGAAATTTATTACTAACAACCGAAACAACATATTTCTTGATTGATCGTACAAATTTGTAAAATTTTCGATTGATACAGCTACCTTAAAAGAACGCACCCGTACGTAAAATTTCAACATTTGGTACACGATTCAAACAAAATTAATATAAATCTTTAGGAAAAGATTTACACGTTGGATATTCTTAGCCTGAATATTGCACCGGTTGGTGGAATTTAAACGTTGCCTTGTGTTGAATTGAGCGTGCTCGCGACCGGAAACGCAGTTATTCTGCGGCGTAGAGCGCATGTGCGTTCTATTCAATACAGAGCAAGTTAAAAACCAGCAAGTGAGTCGTAAGTGCAAACTGTATTTTCTAAAAATTTGCTAAAAACCAACAGGAATAACGATTACAGACCAAAACCTAACGTTCTGGTGCAATACTCAGGCTAGGGAATTGTTGAAAATACGCTAAGAGATATGGAGAAAACCATGAAGATGTTGATCAATTCGTACAAAATAAACCAACAGTTTTTACCGATTCATTGCTCGCACTGCTTTAATAAGAGTAATTGGCCCATGCGCTGCGTCATACACCGGAAATACTTTCTTACCGGTCTTAAACAGACCATAAACAGCTGTTTGTGCGCTTCTTACAGAATATTCAACTGTAAATACGCAATCTTTTGGCAATTCAACAAATTGCCCGATAAAGGCAAAATTGCTAGCACCTTCGGGCAGTACTTCAGGACGGTCACCCAGAGTGCGGGGCATGAATACGCTGTCGACAAACGGCATGGAAACCGGAATACAGTTTACTTTTCCTGATGCAACGACAGGCTGCATTAACGCTTGAATCTTCAAGTGATACCATAATTCCTGCAATATTTCAGCACCAGTGCACTCAGACATTTTTTTCTTGATATAGTTACCTTCCCTGTCAGGATATAAGCCATAACCCCAGAAAATCTTCACATCGTCCGGTTGATTCGGGAAATGGGGCTGGGCTGCGATTACAATGGACATGAGCCAATTTGAGTCAACCATTGTCACCAATCCGCCGGTACCATGAATGTTGCCGCTGAACGATTGCATATAATTGTGAAAAGTGGTGTCTTTTAACGTGGCTGTAAATGAATACCATTTTTGCAAATTAATTTGATCGCTAAAAACACCGGGATTACCAAACGCCTTGTGTTTGCGAGCAATTTTTTCCCAGAGCATCCAGCTTCCCGAGCTTGATTTTTCCTTTAGTACAGGTGCTTTGGTCCACGAACCGTTATCCGTGCTTTCTGCAATTGAACCATTTGTAATCAACACGCAATCGTTCTCTTCTAGAAATATGAAATCTTTGAGGCCATTGCTATCAATAATAGTTAGGGTCGTAGCTGTTTTCTCGCCTGACTTAAGATCCAGATCCAGATCGAAATCAATATCAACAACTTGTGTATGCATATCAAAATGCACACCATTTTCTTGCAAGTATCTTTGTATGGGAACAACCACAGAATGATACTGATTGTATTTTGTGCTCATGACGCCACCCAGTTTGTGCAAGTCGTCAACCAAATGCATAAAGCGCCGCATGTAACGCCGCATTTCTGCTATCGCACTCCATTTTTGGAATGCAAACATGGATGCCCAGATGGCCCAGAAATTGGTCGAAAAGAATTCCGGCTGAAACCAATCTATAATGCGTTTATTGCCTAATGATTCTTCAGAAACAAAAGTCAATTTCAGAAGCTTAAGTTTATCTTTGGTAGAAAGTCCATAGGTAGATGCATCTATTATCTGCCCATCTTTGAGTAACCTGGCCTGTGCATTAGTAACAAAAATTTTATTAAAAGCGATACATTCATCTCGAATTGAAACATCAGGATCATCACATGAAGGGATACGCGATAACAAATCCCAGTAGCAAACATAATGCGCTTCATGCATTCTTCCGCCACGTATTACAAAGCCGTCGTCGACATTGCCGGAACCATCACAAGCGCCACCGACTACTAAATCCTGCTCTAGAATATGTATATTTTCTCCTGGAACGCCAGCATCATTAATCAAATAAACGGCACTTGCCAGAGCGGCAATTCCGCTACCAACTAAATATACCTTTGAATCCTTAGGCTTATGTCTCATTTTCACCTTCACAATCCATTTCTCATTACAAATACAATATGCCGTTACTTCATATCCAGCGCTCATACAAATTGTAAATTGAAGGCGCATTAAGATTCTTGAACGGTTCAGTCTTGATATATGATATAACTAAAATCAGTGTTTGAATTAAAAGGTGCGGCATATGTCGCAAAGAACGAAGGTAATAACCTTAGACTGTCGAATTGCAGAACGCGTGAAGCCTGTAAAAAAGCATAAAACATCAACGAAAAAGGCTCATACACTCGCAATAATGGAAAAGATGGCTTAGATTTACTGCAAAAAACTTGATCACTACAGATCCGATAAACAGAAGTCCGCGTTTTAAAAATCTAAAATCAGTTACCCCTCTTTCTTTTATAATTTCTTTATTAATTACCTTGTAAATGCTTAATTGCTGCCAAAATGGTCTCAGAAATTAATGTTGACCTGCCAATGGCAAAATCCACAAAAATGATTTCTGCGCTACCCTCAGCAGCAATTTTTTCAAGCTTCTGGCTATAAATTGCATACTGCATGGTCAATCGTTTTTCTCTAATCTGAGACACAATCACACCAACGCTTATGGTGTCTGGATAGGTTAACGGTAACAGATACTTACATTCAGTCGCACCAAGAATGGGACCTACTTTAGTCTTTTCCATTTCCTCTATCACTCCGATACTTTCAAAATACTTTAATCGCGCATTTTCAAAATATCGAAAATAATTAACATTATTGATATGGTTTAATGCATCCATATCGCCCCAACTCAACTCCTGCTGTAAGCTAAACGGGAACTCTGTTATTTGAATTGTCATTTCATGCCCTCACAAGTTCTTTCCAAACCTGAATATTGCACCAGTACGTTAGATTTTGGCCTGTATTGAACCCAGATTTTCCATTAGAACTTACTAAGGAGAGAAAATAGGGGTAAATTTGACGGGCAAATCGAAAGATTTTGATTTATCCCATAGTCCTTCAAACCATTCACGGTAGTGCATGGCGACGGCCAAATTAATGATTT
>JAHZIU010000108.1 GCA_022601315.1 Betaproteobacteria bacterium | reverse complement strand
TTGTTCGACAAAAGATTGAAGCAAGCAAACCTACTCTTCACTTATTAGGATTTGAGAGCGCATGGCCTTGATCAGGAAACAGTTCTATAAATAACAGTTACTCATTTATGTACTTGGTATCGCCAATTGAGCCATTGAACCCAAAATCCCCAGTTGATTGATGCTTAATTAGATTGGCCATTAACTAAGCAACAGACTAAGGAGTTCAGATTGAATCAATCAAGTGCAGTCAATGTAATACATATAATATTTCTAATATTTCTTTGTTCAGTGTTCGCTTTGGCCATCGTTCTTAAACCGGCAATACTACTTATGAAATAATATGCCAATTCATTAGGGTCTTTATGTTCTGAAATAACTTGTTCGGACTGCCCTCTTTCAATTGCCAATTTAAGTATTTCTACAAAACGCAATGAAGTATTAGAAATTAAAGTAGCGATTCTTGGGTGATGTTCTGAAGTCTCAAACACTGTATCCATTAAGAAATCGTTATGTGATGATTCTTTAGTGTATGTAATTTTTTCAATATCATATAGCAGTTTTTCAATAAAGCTTCGACCATTCTCTGCTTGCTGCAGATCAATCATTGTCTTGGCTATTTGTCGATCTCTGAGTCGATAAATACACTGCTCAAACAACTGATATTTGCTATTAAAAGCATAATAGAAAGTGCTTTTAGAAATTTTCATTGCTTTAAGTAAATCACTGATGGATGTGTCGTTGTATCCTTTACGCCAAAATAAGTGCATGGCAATTTCAAGCACTTCTTCCAAATCATATTCAAGTGGCCGACCAGACTTCATTACTTGATTTTCCTTTCTTAAAATTTTTTGATTCACTGTTTTACGAAACACAAGGCACCTAAAGAACATAAGGTGTAATTGCGATTCTTAATAAAAAACACAAGTTTGATAAACGATAAGAGGTGTAATTTCGAATTAAATACAACGCAAAATTGAGGATCAAATCCGCGCTCACTTGTATGCATTTCTACTGCTTATTAATTACTTATTCGTAGGGTTTCTTTTTTCTTATTTGCGCCGCTAAATAAAGTAATTTTCAAAATCACGATTCATACAGTAAATAGCTTAATCGACCATGGCTGTGATAAAAGTCACAACTTACTTCAACTAATTTAGAGTGTAAGATTTTGCTGACATTCACGGATTGGCAAGTTTGGCGCCAAGTGATTCTTAATTCATTTGCCGTTTTACACTGACACAGAATGACTGCTGCTCAACAGAAACAAAACGTTGCAGACAAAGGGACGATACTAATTACATCGTGTGAACCGCTGAGAGTACAGGTGCGAATTGTTATTTCACAAAAACCAAATCACACCTGTACAGCGTGAATAAGAAAAACTACAAAATCTGAATTTATGGAACAAAGCCTACAAATATTTACAACTTGCTAACTGTGACTGGTAATGTTTCATACTACCTGTGGCAGCCTAAAGTACGCACAGTTGATAAATCATAATATGAAGAAAGCCATTCTGCAGAAATACAGAATCAAAAATCCCGTACTATCCTCTCGAGAATATAATTTTTCTGACAGTATTTAAATCACTCATAAATTAGCAGTGACCCATCGCGTCATTTCTTTCTTAACAAGAAAATAAATTCATCGTCAACTTCAGACATCGACAATAACGCATTACCCGTTTGCTCAGCGAATACCTGAAAATCAATCACGCTTCCTGGGTCGGTGGTGATAACTTTTAGCGACTGACCACTGGTCATCTCGGCCAAGGATTTTTTTGTACGCAAGATGGGTAGTGGACAAACTAAGCCCCGCGCATCAAGTTCTTTATCAGATTTTTGCATTTTAAAATGAAATTTAAAGCGAATAGAATGCCCTTTATATGACATGCATAGCAAATATTAAAGGTTATTTGGTTTCTAGTGGGAGCTTATTATCTTATGCAGCAACTACGCGATAGCTGCTACAAGTGACTAGACTCATACCCGTTCGACAAAGTCTTCATAGCTTTGTTTTAATTCGGGCATGACTGCTTGCGCCGCGTTGTAGCCAATTTCGAATAATTGCTCGCCACGTGAGAAATCTTCAAAAGGACATGATGAAGTATCAGGCGTGATCAAGAAATTACTCTCCGACATGTGTAGCTTGGCCAGTTCCTGTGCACTGACATCTAGTACTCGATTCAGTGTTGACAAGTAACCGACTGGTTTCATATTGGCCACGCATGTTTGAGCCGTGTTCTTGCCAAAGTTGGGGGACAGTATTGTTCCTACATCTACACCAACAATGTAATCAACTTGTTGTTTGCGCAATACAGAGCTAGGTACATTAATTAATACACCGCCATCTACCAAAGCCAGGCCATCACGAAAAATTGGCTTGCCAAATATTGGATAGTTGATACTTTCCAGTATACAGTTGACTACATCACCTTGCGAGCGAGTTACAGCTTGACCACCGATCAAATCAACCGAAACCATATGGACTGGTAACAGTAACTGTTCGATAGTAATATTTTTTAGATACTTTCGGAATCGTTGCTCGACCAGACCGAAACGAAATAATCCCAGCAAATGCCACTTGGTTGCTTTTGGGACAAATTTCATAAACCCGGGAACTTGCATTTCTTTATTAAATAGTCTTAGCAAGTGTTTTTGATTAAATCCAGCACCATGCCCTCCAGCTATAATTGCACCCGCACTGGTTCCCGCAAGTCGATCAAAAAACAGATTGTTTTCTTCTAATGCTGCGATGACACCAATATGAGCAAGTCCATGTGCACCACCACCCCCCAATGCCAACCCGAGTTGAACGCCTCGGGCAGCATGGTACAAACGTGCCAGATCAGAAGTTCGTAGGTTTTTTGTTTTTCGGTCGTAGGCACAGCGTATTTCGTCTAATTTTGTTGCGACACCGTGTTGTATTACTCTAGCTAGCACATGCGATTTGGGCTGCACCCAGACAATTTGCAAACGACTCACGAGCTTGGGCTGTAGCTGAAGAAGATTACTAATCCGTTCAATATTCTCACGACTTTTTGCTTTATTCTGCTCGGCGAACCACCAGATACGCTCACACTGCATCAAAAACTCTGGGATTAAGTGCTCACTTTTGATATCGACAAACACATGATCACATTGCTCAGCAGCTTCAGATAGGCTCCACTGTAATTTCTTATTTGTGTCGTGGGATATTACATGAAGTTGCTCGCAACCTATTGATTTCCAGTAAGTCGGACGATCAGAGAAAATTTCGATTTTTTTATTTTTTTCGACAAAATATTGTGTAATCTGATGTACAAAAACTGATGTCAGTTCCGAACTGCGAATTATTCCGATAACACCTGGTTTGTTGCGTGCAATTTCTCCTGTCAATTGGCTACGCAACCATCCACTAATAGTCCGGCTAAGTTTGAACAAGAATTCAGGCACCTGTTTGATTAAGTCATGAAAATCCCGTTTAGCGATTTCTATAACTTCGGTATCCATTAAAGCTATTGCTGTCGCAGTTCTCCGGTCACCGATCAACAAAACCAGCTCACCAAAATGATCGCCCGGCTGCAGAGTACCGAGCACTTGTTCATTGCCATCTTCTTTATGCACGGTCATACGTACCCGACCAGATAAGATGATAAACATGCTTTCACCAACTTGATCTTGTGCGCAAAGTTTCTCACCACTTTTATACTTGCGTTGAGATCCAGCATTGAAAACTTGTTGAATTTCTTCATCGCTTAAGTCACGTAGTAATGATCCGTTCCTAAGTGTGCATTCAATATATTTATTCACAATTCTTGCCTCGCGCAGCTATTGGATTGAGCTTGTAAACAATACTACGCTCTTTCTAAAAATCAGGAGACACGAAAATCCACATGTTCCAATGCTATTTGATATTTTTCAAGGATTACTTATATATATTATTGCAATATAGAAAGAACTTTAAGTATGTAGTGCATACACTTTGATAGTACCTAATGTAAGCAAATAATAGCAATAATGATTAAGTGCTACACTCATCTTTATTATTTTCTGGATCATTGAATGTCTAACTACTAATAACTTAATTATCATGTGAGGAGATTTACATGAAAAATACAAAATTTATACATTCTGCAATTATCCTGTTTACAATCATAACTGTATCCACTAGTACAGTTTGGGCGCGCGGAGGACATAGTCATTTCGATATCCATATAGGCAGCGGTTTTTATGGTCCAGGATTTTATGGTGGCGGTTTTGGCGGCCCGGGCTTCTACAACGGTTACGGTTTCGACTATCCATTTTTCTATCCGCCCCCTTATTACGCCTACCCACCAGTGATAGTGGCGCCGACAACACCTCCGGTTTATGTCCAGCAAGAACACACGGTTCCTGTACAGCCCCAGACCAGTTATTGGTATTACTGTCTGGATCCAGACGGCTACTACCCTTACATTAAGGAGTGCCCAAATGGCTGGCTGCAAGTTGTACCGCAACCAAGATAATAGGCAAGAAAAGAGATTGAATAGTTAAAGTAATTAAATGCCAACAATATCACTTTACAAACAAGACGACTGGTCGTATTATTCATATATGCGTAAATTAAGTAAGAAAGAAACCAATAAGGAAAATTTATTAGACCAAGGTGTTACATTACTTATGGGGCACGGCTATCATGGAACGGGGTTACAAGAGATTCTTAACGCCGCTAAAATCCCTAAAGGCTCTTTTTACAACTACTTTGGCAGCAAGGAAAATTTTGGTGCAGCAGTTATCCAACATTACATTGATCCTTTCATTACACAATTAGCCACGTATCTGGAAAATTCGGAAACCGATGCACTTGGCGCTATACAACGTTACTTTGATGCACTCATTTCTGAGCTCGAAAAAAATGATTTTAATGGCGGTTGTCTATTGGGCAATTTAATGGGGGAAATCGGAGATACTAGTAATATTTGCCAGGAGTCTCTGCAATCAGCCATTAGCCGTTATCGGGATTTACTTCAATCCGGCATCGCTAAAGCGCAGCAACAAGGCACCATCAGATTAGATAAATCAGATAAGGAAATGGCAGATTTACTTGTAAACACATGGCAAGGCGCTTTATTAAGAGCAAAAGTGGAAAAATCATCCACACCCGTTAAACAGTGCTGCCGAGATTTACTCGGTGACTATTTTAAAGCTTGATAGATGTATTTTTATAGCGCCATTAACTTTTCTCAATTTTATTTAGGGATTAGAAATGGCGGTTTTATTGTTTGTTTCCAATTTAAGACGACCAGTCATATATATTTTAATTAGGAGATTTGAAATGCCCAAATATATTATTGAACGTGAAATTCCAAATGC
>JAHZIU010000107.1 GCA_022601315.1 Betaproteobacteria bacterium | reverse complement strand
CCCAGAAATCACAATAACAAGTGCCGTCACCATGCAGATTACTACAGTATCTATAAACGGGCCAAGCATACCAACCATACCTTGACTAACAGGCACATCTGTTTTCACGGCGCTATGTGCAATGGCAGATGATCCTAATCCTGCTTCATTAGAAAAAGTCGCACGCTGTACGCCCATTAACAATGCACCCATCAATGCACCGATGCCGGCTTCTGGATAAAATGCCATTTCGACAATAATTTGCATTGCTTCTGGAATCGCAGTGTAATGCAATCCAATCACGACAAAACCAGCAAATATATAGGTGATCGCCATAATCGGCACGACACGGCTTGCAACTGCTGCAATCCACTGAATTCCCCCAAGGATGACTAAGCCAACCAGAACAGCCATAAACAGACCAAATAGCCAGCCTTTATCGGCCAAAAACCCCGTATCACCACCAGTGACAACCAATGCCTGTTGGTAGGCTTGATTTGCTTGGAAGAGTCCACCAGCACCCACCGTGCCACCAATACAACAAACTGCAAATAGGCCTGCCATAAACTTGCCCATTTGCGGTTTCTGCAAACGTTCAAATGCGTGTCGTAAATAATACATGGGGCCACCCGAAATCGCCTCAGGATGACGTTTGGAACCATGCTGGCGATACTTGACACCCAAAGTCACTTCGACAAACTTTGTTGACATGCCAAAAAGACCCATAATGGCCATCCACAATGCGGCACCAGGACCACCCACTGAAATTGCCACTGCAACACCCGCAATATTACCCAGTCCTACCGTGCCGGATAATGATGTCATTAAAGCTTGAAAACGATTAATCTCGCCATCTGCATGCTGATTGTCAAATTTTCCACGCAAAACATCGATAGCATGCTTGAAACAACGTATATTGATAAATCCCAGATACACAGTAAAGAAAAGTGCAGCCAGGACAAGCCATATCAATACCAGTTTGAATTCCAAACCCAATAGTGGAACACTATAAAAAATGACAGATGCAACAGCATTTGATATCGGTTCGAATGCTGTATCAATGATCCTATCGATTTCCATTAAATAAAATACTCCCTACTCTTTTATTTTCATACGATATTAGTGGAACAAAAAATGGTTTGTGCTGTTGTTAGTTATTTAATCTGATTAAATAAAATTTTCGATCTTTTATAAAGAGAAGATGAAAATCGGCCTTTTCCTGGAAATACAAACACGCATTAACCAAGTATTATTCATCAACCTATAACCCGCCATTTTGCCATAATTTTTTTAAATGGTGGATGCTCATAAGCGCTCGATTTTATAATTTTGACAACAAAATGCTTGTATTAAACAATTTTATATTGTTCTGTTTAATTTTTTTTTGTCTGGCTTCGCAGATCGCTTTAGCGAACGAAATCTACCGTAGTGAAGATGCACAAGGGCGTGTTACTTATTCAGACCAAATTACGACTGGGGCAAAACAAGTTGAAATATCCCAAAGATCCTATCGCCATCTACATTTAGTTAAACGTGTTTATGATGGGGACACTATTATTCTCGAGGATAATCAACGCGTAAGATTATTAGGTGTGAATACACCAGAAATAGAAAGTCGTCACAGACAAAGTGAGTCTGGTGGTGTGGCGGCTAAAGAATGGTTACAAAAACAATTGCAGGATAAAAAAGCTTATCTGGAATTTGATGAAGAAAAGCATGATCACTACAAGCGACTTTTAGCACATATATTTCTGTCGGACGGCAAACACCTTAATCTCGCATTAGTGGAAAATGGATTGGCCATTGTTAATATCATTCCGCCAAATATGCGTTATGCGGATATACTCATTAATGCACAACAACGGGCGGAAAAACAAAGCTTGGGGGTGTGGTCTATACCCGACTATCAGGCTTATCCATTGAGTCAAATTTCAAGTGGGCGCAAAGGATGGCAACGTTTTATCGGGACACCAGTGTCCATTAAATCAAGCAGAAAATATACACGTTTGATTTTTACTGATAAAGTAAATATCCGTATCGCTAATGAAAACCTTAAATTATTTCCAAAGCTAGATAATTATTTGAATAAACCACTCGAAATCAGAGGATGGATATCACGTAGTAAAGATCATTATTCAATATTAATCCATCACCCTAGTGCGATAATTTTTCAATAGTCCAATTAAAAACAAAAAGGATTGCTTAAAAACCGCCGTATCTTGAACGCTTCTGGAAACTAATTTTAGGAATAATTAATCCCAATAAGAGACCGCCAAATAATACTAAAGCACCTGTTACAAACCAGTCTCTATCTTTACTACTTCCTAATTCATTATTTTCTTGTTGCAGTTCATTAAATTTCTTTTGCGTAACAGACAACTGTTGACTTAATTCTTTATTTTGCATATCGATTGTTAATACATCTGCTGCTGTACGTTTTATTTCAGCCAATTGATCTTGTAATTGTTTTTTTTCTCCCTCGAGCGTTGTAATACGCTTATTGGCATTATCGTATTCACTTTTAAT
>JAHZIU010000003.1 GCA_022601315.1 Betaproteobacteria bacterium | reverse complement strand
CTCGTCAATACCAGACCCGGAGACGACCAGTTCTGCTTGCAATAAATTTAAAAAGTCTTCACGCTTTAGCAGTTGTCCACGTTCAGTAATATACGCATTAAGTTCGACAACTTCATTCGTCAGCATTGTTGTTGGTAATATATCGAGCTCAAGCTTTAAGTCGGTTACGATTAGCACACGGTTATCTGGGTCCGGGTCTGTATTGATTTGCCAAGTCCCTTGTGCAGGATCACTCATGGTTACAAGTTCGTAACCATTTTCCGCTCGCCAGTGAACATTTGCCGGATGTGAACCAAGTTGTAGTTTCTCACCATTTGGATTTACCAGTTCAAGTGGTTCGGCGTCTTCCCCACGAAAAACCAACAAAGTCATTTCGCTAATCGATTGATCCACTTCGAACTGGTTGTCCATCAAAGGGATTGAATCAGGACTTGCCACTTGCTCAAATATTCGTAGAAAAATACGCTGCAAGGAATCAGCTTCATCAATCTGCTCAGACCAACCGTCCGTGTTTTCCGCTAACACAGTCATAAGTTCTCCATCCGAATCTGCAGATAATGCAATCGTGTGGATCTTTGCGCCATTAGCCTTGAGCCGGGCCAACTCATATCCAAGTATACGATCACGCGAGGCCGTATTGTCAGCGGCCTGCTTCGAAATATCAACCATCCCATCTGTCAGCAAAATCACATGGCGTTCGAGTGTACTATTATCAGCGGAATCCCAATCGCGCGTCGCTGCTTGCAGTGCTGCTTCAACATCAGTTAACTGGCCACGCGAGTGAATAATGTTCGCCGCCTCCAGTGCCGTAGCTTTCCATTTCGCGTCAACCTTGACGGGTGCGAGAATCTGGTCGACCTTTTCACTAAATGTCCAAATGCCTGCAGTAGCACCTTGAGGCATTAATTCGGCGACAAGACGTACCGCCGGAATACGCAGATTTTGTGGGTCGGTTGCTTTCATGCTGCCTGAAACATCAATCAAGATACGAACATCAATGTTTGCAGCCATTACAACACAAGGACTGACAATAGTCCCCAGACCAAATACCATCAGAGCAACAATTTGCTTTAAATAATTCAATCCGTTATCCAAGAAGTTGTTTATACAATCTATTGACGGAGATTTACAGATACACTTTAGTGCATAAATACAATAATTTAGTTATCGCTTATCAATCATTGCCGATTTTTTTACAGATACTCACCTGCTCAATATCACTGCATGCTCAGGATTCATCTTTTCAAAGCTAGCGATGTGATTATTGATACAGATGGCTATGCTGGCACCAATGAAGCCAATGCAATTAGTTTTACACCTACTGTAATTTCACCAACTGAAGTTGCAGAGATACCACTTTCATTTTTTTAATTCAAATCAAATGGCAAACAATATGGAGTCCCACCGCTGCAAGATACCCGACTTGGAGAATCATTCGTCACCACCCTGAAACTGCGTCCCCTCATACGTTGGAGCCTTACACTTCCCCTCTAATTTTTGACAGACCATTGATTGGCAGCATCCCGTAACACCCTTGTCGACAAATGAGCATGGCGCATTGTCACTTTCGGATCAAAGTGTCCCAATTTCCGCCGTACGTCATACAATGCACGACCACCACTCACAAGGAAAGATGCATATTGGTGACGCAAGTCATGTAGTCGCAAATGAGGCAAACCCGCTTTCATTCGTAACCGCACCCATGCTTCATTAATGGATGTATACTCTTTTCCAGTCTTGCGATTAATAAACAAGTGCTCGAACTTACCTTGAGTTTCTAATTGATTCAAAACCTCCACGGCACTATTACTCAATGGGACCAAACACAATCTTTTGCTTTCATTGTATTTTGCCCTGACCGTAAATACTTCTTTCTCAATATCGACATCACGCCATTTGGCCGAAAGAACTTCATTCAAACGACAGCCGGTACTAAGTAGAAATAAAGCAATCAAACAAACCACACGATCTTCGTCGGTATACAGTATCGACAACAATCTCTCCAATTGGATATCATTCATTGCAGTATTCAGTCTTATTATTTTCGTTAAAGAGCGGTATGCGCATCACGAGATTCTTCTTAGTCAACATTCCCAATTGATGGCTTGCAACGCCTCTGTATATGCGTACAATCATTAAGGCGTTTTCGGTCAGAAAGGACACGGCGCAGCAACATGCGTCTCGCCTGCTTTTACACTGCGCAGACCTGCAGCAGTGCAAAAAAGCGGGATTCGCTCACTCCGCCCATGTAATATAGTCCAGGGATTATAATCACCATTCTCAGTCGGCACCTGAAGATTATCCTTAGTTGGCAGATCAAGATCGATCGTAAAAACGTGAAAATGCACATGACGTCCCGCTGCAATTCCGACATCACCTTCAATACCAATGGGTTGCCCGGCCACGACCCAGTCATTTTCACTCAGACTCGCGAACCCTCGAGCCGTATCCTGCTGAATATGAGCGTACAACGTCCACTCATTACATTTTCCCAATCCAGCGGGACAAGTCTTGCAGGTTCCCTCACCAGGAATTCCAATAGTGCCTGTCGGATCATCCGTCGGTTGGCAATAATCAAGCGGATGTTCGATCCAAATATAGTTGTTTGTGGCATTTGGATCGTTATCTATGTTAGTGCTCGCGCTGTCCTTGATAAACCGTACCCATCCTTCAGCGGCTGCGGCGACGATCTGATTGCGTTGAACCGCCTGCATATCGTACATATCCGCGACCGGTGTCACATGTGTATCAGGATCTGCAGTAATTCTAACTTCAACACCATCGGCAAATGGTAAGCGATAGGCTTGTTCTGTGGTACAAGCGGTACAGATCAATAGAATGGCAATAGTAAAAGTAAGACGCATAACAGTATCCTTTCGTATTCATCTCCATATTCTTATTCATCCCTTTGTAGTTACCACCGAATTCGTTCGAAATAAGCAAATGGAATGTCACATGACGTATTTTTATTCAAATTTATAGAAAATGTATTTTTTACGCTGTGAGATTTACCACATGTGAAAGGACAAACTCCAACCCGATTCACGATCATCGCATATACGATGACAGTTAGGTTTCACGCGTTTTGCATGATAGCCCATTCCTTACTTGCCAAGGGAATAGCCAATATCTGCGTGCTGTGTCCCAGCCAGAAATCACAGTTGCTGGAATTTTAATACCGTATTGTTGAATTGAACATGTTCGCGGCTGACAGACGCTGTCATTCTGTGGCAAATGGAGTGCGTGCGCTCCATTCAATACAAGGCGGCATTTAAATTCCACCAACTGGTGCAACATTCAGGCTAGATAACGACATAACGGCCTTTAAGGATAATGACGGCATAAATCACTACTATCCCTAACCTCATCAGTAAAATGACGAAACAAGATTAAATCTTAATACACTTCACCAGCCACAAGTCTCTCTTAGTGGTTTTATAGCACTTGAAAGACCCGTTGTATTAAAGACTGCTGTTATCGGATTTTCATTGTAAGGCGTTATTTGCGCAACAAGTCTTGATGCCTTCATCATTTCTTTTAAAAAACCTATTGGCCCTTTGCGAAAACTTCCTTCTTTATCTGGCGAAATATCCCATAGAGAGGTCTGTGCTGTAGCATCACCGATTCTTGTTAACACCTTGGCTTCATTGCCCAAATAACTATGCCAGTTGATATGCAAATCTGTTTTATTGCTTTGGCATCTAACAATGAGACTAACCGTGTCATCCAAAATACCTTTTCCGGATTCAGCTTCCAAATAAAGGGTAACGGTATTTGAATCATCAACAGGATTAATCTCTGTTTTCACCAACCATTGGCCTTTCCCTTTTATGTTTGATTGTTGCGTTTGCTTGCCAAAAAGATTGTGTTCTTTTGCGAGCCTATCGAAACAGTCTAACCTAGCCAACTCGCCTTTCACAGCAGCACATTTTGCAATCTCTTGATCGCTTATACTCGACTCTGCAAAGGACAGGGGTATATAAAACAACACAAATGCAAATGTTAATACAATTCTTGTCATGGTTTCTTTTATTAAATCAACCTTCATATCTTCTCACTCTTAATTTTAGTTTTTCCGTAAATATTAGCATGAACCCTGACTGAAATTAGCATGTATTTAAGATATGTCAGCGCTAATAAGGTTTGTAATTTCATAAAATAAAAATATGAAACAGAGGACATAGACGGAAGAATTTTCCTAAGCGACTGATTTATCGATTGCCTAGCTGATTCAGTTGAGTAACAATAGCCAATAAGAAGCTAAGGCACCAACATGTAAGCATGTGACAATACTTTCCTTCTTATGAAGTATTGATAAAGATTCTAGGCAAGCAACTGAACTTGTGGAGAACGAAAAACCAATATGGCAAAGTAGTAGTTTCTGAAGCATAGATAACTCAAAGTGTTAGCGTGCATATCGACTGACAAATCGTTTCAGAATATTTTGTGCATAAGGCGTGTGTTTCTGGCTAACCGCATCGATAAGAATGTCCGCTTCATGGGGCTGAAAATAGCCATGGTGCTTATAAGCGCGTATCCGTAGCGTAAATCCTTCGCTATCTCCTTCGGGATGAAACTGCGTGGCATACACGTTTTTACCTATGCGAAACATTTGAACCGGACAGGCAATGCCCGTCATTAACAACGTAGCACCAACAGGTGTTACATCGCATGCTTCTTTATGCCCAAGCAGGACTGAGATCTGATCCGGAAATCCAGCAAGCAATGTATCCTTCTTGCCTTCTTCAGTAAGGCTAATGGTCACGCAGCCAACTGCTTCCCCGTACATGGTCGAAATCGAAGCTCCCAGGTATGAACCCAACAGAGCATTGCCGGAGCAGGCTCCCAGAAATGGGAAATCATTACTGACAATTTCATCAAACAGACGGTTAAAGCCCTGTTCAATTTTCTTCTGGATTATGGATTTATCCGGTCCTGGTGTACTGATATCAAAAGGGCTGCCGCCGACGATCACGGCCGAATAATTCTCAAGCACCAGATCCTCAGGAATACCACTCTTTTCGATACGTATGCGATGAGTCTCTTTTTCTTCTAGACCCCCATACTTGAGCATCGCGGCAAACTCATTATCAGAGGTTTCGTCTTCGGGGCGTAATTGTAAAATAAGGAATGGCCTGGATCTGCTCATCGCATGTTAAATAAATTTGCAAAAGATTTCTACAGAAGTATTGCCGCACAACATCCAACCAATTAGGACAAATGTTTGCCGGCATTATAAGACGATTTATAAGTCAAGATTAATAAAATATGTAG
>JAHZIU010000106.1 GCA_022601315.1 Betaproteobacteria bacterium | reverse complement strand
GACTTTGCCCACCGGTATTGGTCCTGAAGGTATTAAGGCAATTCCAAACAGAAATCTTTTGGTTGTTGCCAGTGAGAAGGATGATCGTGGTGATAAGTATCGCAGTGCAATTAATATTTATCAACTACAGAAAGGTCGTGCAGCTTATCCAACTATTGTATCTAGGAATCGTGCTGACGGTACACCGATACCTTGGGGTGCATTATCTGGCTTTTCGCTGGAACGCAAACTTAATAATAAAATGTATGCTGTGCATGACAGTTTCTACCAGCAAAGTCGTATTTATGTTATGAACATCCGTAAGAAGCCCGCAGTCATTACCGGTGAAATTGTACTTAAAGATCGTGGGCAAACAGTAAATCTTGATGCTGAAGGTATTGCTGTGAGTGCTAGTGGGGACGGTAGTTTCTGGATTGCTTCAGAAGGGGCCGGTTCTGTGGATGATCCGAAGCGACCAGTAACCAGTCACAATAGCTTGGTGCATGCAGCGAGAGATGGAACAATTATCGAGACGGTTTTATTACCTGATAATGTAAATGACAAACAACGCCGGTTTGGCTTTGAAGGTGTTTATTCTGTCATTGAAGATGGAAAAGAGATCCTGTATGTCGCTTTTCAACGTGCATGGGTTGGTGATCCTGAACCGAATAATGTGGATGATGGCGGTAAAGTCAGAATCGGGCGTTATGACAGCGCGAATAGGGAATGGATGTTTGTATATTATCCGCTGGAAGTACGCCAGTCTCCAAATGGCGGCTGGGTTGGTTTGTCAGAAATTACAGCATTAGGGAAAAACCGTTTCGCAGTCATTGAACGTGACAATCAGGGAAACTCAGATGCACGCATCAAACGAATCTACAAATTTTCCATTGAAGATATTGTTTTTAGAACTGAAGGCGAAGTTTTTGATACATTAAGTAAAACTTTGATACGAGATTTGATACCGGATCTTGAGAATACAGGCGGCATGGTACTCGAGAAAATCGAAAGCCTGGCTGTAACCAGAAGGGGTGATATGTTATTTGCCAACGATAACGATGGTGTTGATGAATCCAGTGGTGAAACTCAGTTGATACGCATCAAGGGTCTGTTTGAAAAAGCGCATCATCGTGATGATTAATTGTATTTGTGTCTTTGCCAGGGAACAGACGGTCTAATAAGACCGCCTATGCAACAAGCAAAGGATTTGGACAATACTTTTTTGTAACAGAGCTGCCCTAATATTAGTTATGAATAGCACAGGCTAACGTACTATGTTTTACTTTCGTCAAATAATGCCCCTTCAAACCGTACAAGAGAGGAATATTAAGTTTGAAGGAGCATTGCCCACGGACTTTATATAATCGAGATTAGATATCTATTGGCCCAAACGATTAATGCAAGCCTGAATCGCTTCATCATTTCCTGCGTAAATTCTTTGACAATCGGCAGGGGTTTGTGGAGTAGCTGCAAAAACCGGAAGGGTTATGATAGATGCAAATACAAGAGCTAAAGCAGAGGCTAATAATTTGATTTTCATGATTAAGGTCCTTATAAAGTAATAGAAATGTAAATACCAGCAATTAAGCCAGTAATAGTAATCATGCAAATTACATGCCAATATAATAAATACTTTTTATAACAATAGGTTATATTTAATGGTGAATTGTAAGTGCGTAAATAAGGGGAAAATATGAGGTCTATATGTCTACTTTCACAGACGTGAAATATTATTTTTAGTTCTAATATATTGTATTTAATGAACTAATTTCTGTCTCTTTTGTGGTTTATTGTGATTTTTTCAACTAGCCCTCGTAATTTTGTTTTTTTAAATAAAATCAAAAACACTTTTGTTGCAAAAGCTCTAAAGTTATCCCGTACATCGTCGAATAATTGAGTCACCAGATTGAAAACAAGTGACTTAATTTTTATCTCTATATTAACCTAGATCCTTAGTTGACTTCACTATAGCAATTCGTTGTTAATTGTTAATGCATATATTCCTCATTGTACTTTGCAAAAGGAATATGTTTTCTAAATACGATTCGGTTTAGGGTTTTGGTTTAAAAATGGAGAATCCACATATTCTCAATCTGCATAGTAACTGTTACCTCACATCTAATGTAACCAAAAATAAAGGACATGGCAGATGAAATACATTCTTCGATTGTTAACCATAATTATCTTCCTCACTACTTTTCCAGCGTTAGCTGTGGCACAGCTTTCTCCTGCTAATGAAAGTAATATCAGTAAACTTGGTAAATTCTTGTTTTTTGATAAAATTCTTAGCGGAAACCAAAATATTTCATGTGCAACTTGTCACCATCCTTTCGCTGGGCTTGGGGATGGCTTATCACTGCCAATCGGTGCTGGTGGCACAGGTCTTGGCGTAACGCGTGAGACTGAAAGTAAGCCTGGTCAAGTAATTGCCGAGCGCGTACCCCGGAATGCCCCTCATATTTTTGTTATTGGAAATGATGAATTTACAGACATGTTTCACGATGGTCGTGTTGCTGTTGACGTAACCCAGCCCGCGGGCTTTGTGTCTCCAGCCGGAGATGACCTGCCAATGGGATTGAATAGTGTTCTCGCAGCGCAAGCGATGTTTCCAGTGACATCGGCCGCGGAAATGGCCGGTCAACCAGGTGAAAATGCAATTGCTGATGCTGCTGCTCAAGATGATCTGGCAGGTCCTGATGGTGTCTGGGCACAATTAGCAAACCGACTACGAAATAATGATGAATACGTACAGTTATTTATTGACGCTTTCGATGACATTAATACTGCAGCTGATATTAGTTTTGTGCACGCCGCCAATGCCATTGGTGAATTTGAGGCGGCTACCTGGCGTTGCGATAATTCACCGATGGATCAATATCTCAGGACAGGCTCCCTGGACACTGTTAGCCCTAAAGTATTAAGAGGTGGTGAATTATTTTATGGGAAAGCTAAATGTAACGAATGTCACACAGGTGTATTCCAAACGGATCAAAAATATCATGCAATCGCGATGCCGCAGATTGGCCCAGGTAAAGGGGATGGTTCGGATGGTCATGACGATTTTGGTCGTGAGCGTGTAACTGGAGAAATTGATGATCGCTATAAATTCCGTACACCAACACTACGTCAAGTTGCGTTTACTGGGCCGTGGGGGCATAGTGGTGCTTACAATAGTTTAGAGGCGGTTGTGCGTCATCATTTAAATCCAGTGGATTCATTGAATAACTATGATCCAACGCAAGCGTTACTGGTTTCAAGAGATGATTTAGATCAATTGGATTTCATTGCGCATAATGATCTTGGTCGCCGTGAAGCGCTTGCTAATGCAAATACATTGGAACCAATTGAATTGACAGATAGCGAAGTATCCGACTTGATGGAATTTTTAACAATTGCTCTTACAGATACCAGTTGTACCGATCTGCGTGTTGATGTGCCTAAACGTCTGCCTAGTGGTTTGCCGATTGCAGACTAGCACATCATCTATATTTAAATGACGGATAAAGATATGTTAACACCTAATTAATTTGTTTTGGAACGTATTTTTATCCGTCACAGTTACATAGTTGACTTGATTAGCTTTCCATCTAAATTGTATTAGCGGATTCGAATATCCGTAGAGGTTGGTTGCCGGACACCCCAAAACCAGAGGTTAGGGAATATTGGACTGTGGGATTTAATAGTTATAGACTTAACGAAAAATTTTAGGGTGCATGCCTGCTTTTAAAGCACGTATGGCTTCTTCTGAACTATTGACGATTTGTTTATGTGGACAGAATAGGTTTTTGGCTAATTCACGTTGCGCATAGAGCTGTCTGACAAAATCGAGCCGCCGCCATTCTGAAATGCGCGGTTGTGACCAAGTTCTATCGTCACGACCCAATGCGTATAATTTTCTTTCAAAGGTTTCACAACGAATACCTTCATAACTGACATTCATTGCACCTGTAGAAGATTGTACGACCAGGCTAAAGCGAATGACGTCATCTTCGCCGATATCGATTGATGTGGAATCAACGAAGTGCTGGTTACTGGTATTGGGGCCAACGTCAAATGACATCAAGTTTTCCTGGCTAGGGTAGGGTGGTAACTGTGCTTGTTGCTCGACCCAGGGTTTTTCATTATCAAATCCGTCTTTGAAAACATCCTGACCAGCACAGGCGGCCAAAAAAAAGGTGCAAATGGCGATGAAGGAAAATCTCATGATATTGTCAGATCATTCATTAAAGAATCACGATATTTGGCTTCGACTTCCTCAATCGTAACAGTATAAGCTGGGTGCTCGACACCCATGCTCAGCACTGCACCTTGATGTAGTGCTTGAATCATTTCCCGTGTGAGTTCAAAACGTAAGAAATGTACCGATGATGTTTTTTCCGCTGTTTCACGTTCCAGGTCTTCATCCGCAATGGCGTATACAGACTTATGCCCAGCGATTTTAACCCACACTTTATCTTCAATGCCAACCATAGCTGATAATCGGGTGGCACGTTCAATGGGGTCTGTATATTCAATCATCATGGTGGCTTTCCAATTGCTGCCATCCGGAACTAATGGTGCATAAGTTGCAAGCTCATGCGTAATTTCTTGCTCCTGGAAAATCCGCTCAACATGTAACATTTCCTGAATTTGATAACGAATGGTTGATTCGTCTTCAAAGATGAGCGTTATATTTGTCCCGAGCGGGATTTTGCGTTGTTTTTTGTGTGCGATTATTTTTGCACTGGATTCGTTACGTATTTTTGCATATGCTTCAAGGGTCAGCAGACTTTCACGAGTTATTTTCGCCATATGTTTCTCATTTTCATTTGAGGTTTGCATCACCTGATAGATCTGGTTCAAAGATAATTTCTTGCGTTTTATCGTCGCCATAAGCAATGCGTAATAAGGTTAATGGGTGTAATTTCTGTGCTTTATATTCGTGGCCCATTTCATCTATGCCTTGTTCAATGTGACGTGCAGCAATGGCGCAATCTGAACTAATGTAATCAGGGTTTGACGCTGTCATTTGTTTAAATACTGGTCGACCAATTTTCATAGAATCAGAAAAATATTCACTTTTAACGCCCCAGGTTCCATCATGACCGGAACAGCGTTCCACCACATTGACTTGTGTATTTGGAATGAGTTGCAACATATCACGTGTTTTTCTACCAATATTCTGTACACGTTGGTGGCAGGGGATATGGTACGCTACGGTGCCAAGCGATTGTCTAAAATCTGTTTTCAGCAGTTCGTCTCGATTTCTTAATAGAAGATACTCAAACGGATCAAACATTGCGGCAGCAACGGTCAGCACTGCTTTATCATCAGGGAATAAGAGTGGTAATTCCTGTTTGTACATTAAAGTACAGGAGGGGACGGCCGAAAGAATCGCATAGCCTTGTTGAGCCAGTTTTAACAAAAATGGAATATTCTTATTTTTAAGTTGTTCAACAGCTTGCAGATCGCCTAATTCGAGTTTTGGCATGCCGCAGCAGGCTTCTTGTTCAACCAGACAAGTGGGAATTTCATTGTGTGCGAGTATTTTCAGTAAATCATGACCTATACCTGGCTCGTTATAATTCACATAACATGTGGCATAAATGGCCACTTTGCCCGGTGTCCGCTCACCATCTGTTACTGTGAAAGAATCATTGGTTTTAGCGTGAGTGCGAAACTTCTTTGCTGAATATTCGGGTAATTTTCTATCGGCATGAATACCCAGTGAAGTATCCATCAGTTTGCGTGCGGCTGGTGATTTGTTTATTGTATTAACGCTCTGCACGACGACAGGAATGGTCGCAAGTTTACCCATTAGATCGGTGTTGGAAAGTAATTTATCGCGAAAACCAGCACCTTTATTTTTGAACTTGACGGCCTTGGCGCGTAACATCAAGTGAGGGAAATCCACGTTCCATTCATGTGGTGGCACATAGGGGCATTTAGTCATGAAACACATGTCGCACAAATAACAGTGATCGACAACTTCTCCAAACTTGCTTTTTTCTACACTATCGATTTCGCCGGTGACACTTTCATCAATTAAATCAAATAAGCGCGGAAAAGCCGTACACAGGTTGACACAACGGCGGCATCCCTGACAGATGTCAAACACGCGCTCCATTTCATTAAGTAAGCTGTCTTGGTCGTAAAATTCTGCATTCTTCCAATCAAGTGGATGGCGTTTTGGCGCTTCTAGACTGCCTTCTCGAGTAGACATAGAAAAGAGTTAAAAGTGGAAAAGAGGTGTAATGAAAAAACGATGACGTTTATCCTGGAAAAACGTCATCGTAATAAAATACACAATTAATTAATCGACAAAACTGTCCAACGCACGTTGGAAACGATTGGCGTGAGAGCGCTCAGCTTTTGCTAATGTTTCAAACCAGTTGGCGATTTCATCAAAGCCTTCTTCGCGTGCTGTTTTTGCCATACCGGGATACATATCGGTATATTCATGAGTTTCACCGGCGATTGCTGTTTTCAGATTGTCACGCGATGCGCCAAAAGGCATGCCGGTAGCAGGGTCGCCACATGTTTCTAAATGTTCGAGATGACCATGTGCGTGGCCTGTTTCACCTTCAGCAGTAGAACGGAATACAGCGGCCACATCATTTTGTCCTTCCACATCTGCTTTGGCAGCAAAATATAAATAGCGACGATTGGCCTGAGATTCCCCGGCGAATGCTGCTTTCAGGTTTCCTTCGGTTTGAGATCCTTTAAGTTCCATTATTTTCTCCTTTTTAACGTGACGATTTACAAAAAAATCCTATGAACGACCCAATAATATCGAATCACTATCTAGTAGCTATGATATGTCATACTATCTATCTTATCATTTAGTGGTTGATGGTTATTTGGTTTTTGTTATTTACACTGCGCCCAAATTTACTAAAAAGTGACGGTGTAGGTGATGCTTTTGCATCTTGCCAAAGCTTTATTCAGTCCATCAGAGCATGGTAGTGCGTAATCATGAAATCTGTAATTATACTTGTACTCCTTCAACTTGATATTGACGGGGTACTTGGATATAGATTGTTAAGCTCAATCTGTGCAAGGAGATTATCGAAGGGGCACTGGCTTGTCAACCAGAATGCCGGTTGAGAATCGTTATTGTGGTGAGGGAAAAATAGTTTGAACCATAATTTATGGTCTTATTACGTTATGGTTTGCTATTAATCCTGAGTGTTTCAATAATGCTAATGTAACAATTAGCTATTAACTGCAGAAGATTCTAAAGTGAATTAAGAGTCTAAGTTTCTAATGATCGTACTAGTCTAATAATAAAAATATTATTGTTTTTATGGTTTAGAATGCTTGTGATTAGAAAATTTCAACTCTTAATTCAAATTTCAAAAAGCTATTATTTTTGAAGTGCTCTTGCATCACTAACAATTTTATTCGCGTCAGCACACTTAACTACGACGATCTTGCCGTTCTCGACTCTATGGCGGCTCTTGACTGAATCAGTAGGTTTTTTGTCCCGGCATTGAATATAGTTCATCATATCTTCAGCACTGATAGGTGTCAGTCCGGATTCAAGATTACCACTCGCCATTGTAATTGGTGAGCTAAAAATAAATATTGACGCGAAAGCAGCAATTACAAATTTCTTCATTTTAGTTCCTTTTTGGTTGATATTGATCTAATTTACTTGAAGAGTTCACTCAGAAAGTTCGCTCAGGATAATACCATGTTCATCAGTGAAGCATTTGTCCCTTCCAGTAACACAGTAAAATTTACAGACATTTAAGCCATTAGTAAACTATTTTCTAGTACTTGACCCCAATTATCGCAAATTTTGAAACGCTTTACCTCCTAATTTTAACTGACTTTGGTGTCTGTCAACTTAAAAATTATGTGTTAATAGGGATGGCTAAAGTCGTTAGATTCTTGCAACAATGTAAAAATGCGGCATTTCTTCTATTACCAAACACATTTGGCGCCTGTAACATTACCAATGCTGAGAAAATAATTGAGTCTGATTCTATCGGGATATCTCTAAAAATCCAGACAACATTCCTACTGCTGTGTTAATAGTTGAATTATGTCAAACCAGCTTCATGCGCTTGTTGATCAGCATGATAACTAGAGCGAACCATCGGCCCGCATGCTGCATGACTAAATCCCATTTCCAGTGCCGCTTGCTCAAATGCTTTAAATCCTTCTGGTGTAACATATCGCATGACGGGTAGATGGCCGGTACTTGGTTGTAAATACTGGCCGATGGTCAGCATTTCAACATTGTGTTCACGCAGATCACGCAATACTTCAAGAATTTCCTCATCGGTTTCCCCCAAGCCGAGCATCAATCCAGACTTGGTAGGAACGTGAGGAAAGTCCGCTTTAAAATCTTTTAATAACTTTAATGAATGCGCATAATCTGCGCCTGGACGGCACTGTTTGTACAATCTTGGAACTGTTTCCAAATTATGATTCATGACGTCGGGTGGGAAATTACCCAGTTTCTCTAAGGCTTTTTCTAACCGCCCCCTGAAGTCAGGCACCAGAACTTCAACTTTTGTATGTGGCGAATATGTTCGAATTTCACGAATACAATCAGCAAAGTGTTGTGCGCCACCATCACGCAAGTCATCCCGGTCAACACTGGTAATGACAACATACTTTAATTTCATCGCAGCTATGGACTGCGCAAGATGCAATGGCTCTTCAGCATCGGGAGGCTTAGGTCTGCCATGGGCGACATCACAAAACGGACAACGTCGTGTGCATAAGTCACCCAGAATCATAAAGGTGGCTGTTCCTTTTCCGAAGCATTCGCCAATATTGGGGCATGATGCCTCTTCACAGACCGTATGCAGTTTATGTTCACGCAACAGTCGTTTGACTTCATAATAGGCCTGGCTACTGGAAGATCGCACTCTTATCCAGGACGGTTTGCGTAACAATTCACTAGAAGTTTGTGGGGTAATTTTTACCGGATTGCGTGCGGTTTTTTCTGCACCTTTTTGGCGAATTTCAGTGCTCATAATGTTGAGTGTTGTCCTTAACTTAAAAAATATTTTGTTGCAATTTATCTGATAATTTTTGACTTAATATATCCAATCCGTCAGTTATGCCCAAGCTTTTTGTTTGTGTAACTTGTAAACCAGCATAGCCGCAAGGATTAATAGCACTAAATGGTTTGAGGTTCATATCTACATTTAGTGCAATACCGTGATAGCAATAGTTTCTTTTGATTTTTAGCCCTAATGCAGCAATTTTTGCATTGTCGACATAGACGCCTGGTGCTTCAATTCGTCCTTTAGCCTCAATGTGATAATCTTTCAACAAGTCTATCACGGCATTTTCCATTCTTCTGACTAATTCCCGTATGCCGAGTTTCAAGCGGCGCAAATCCAGCAATAAATAAACAATCAGTTGACCGGGGCCATGATATGTAATTTGACCGCCCCGATCTGTTTTAATTACTGGGATTTGATTGTTATAGAGCAAGTGCTCCGGTTTACCGGCAATGCCTTGTGTGTATACTGGAGGATGTTGTAATAACCAAATTTCATCATTTGTTTGTTCGGTGCGGCTATTAGTGAAATCCTTCATGGCTTGCCAAGTGACAAGATAGTCGACCAAACCTAACTGTTTGATGGCCAATCCTGCATGCGCCATTACTCGATTGATCTGCGTCATTTTATTACAGCGCAACTGCCACCATGGGATGGTCACTTAATGCTTGATAGAGTGCATCAAGCTGCATTCGCGATGTTGCCTTGATTGTACAAGTGATACTTAAGTATGTGCCATTTTTACTGGCTCTAACAGTCATGCTTTTTTCATCAAAGTCTGGCGCATGTTGCCTGACAATCTGTATTGCAATTTCGGCAATTTTATGTTCCGATTTGCCCATGATTTTTATCGGAAAATCACAAGGGTATTCAATGAGTGAAGTTTGTTCAGACATACGAAATTTAAAACAACTTAATGAGCAATGCCAGCGCGCATACTGGTCGCTTTATAGTGCTGGTAGAGTTTGTGTAGTTCAGAAAACTTGGCGCCTGGTTTGCCATTTCCGACCAATTGATCATCCAAACGAGTAACCGCCATAATTTCTTTGGTAGATGAGGTCAATAAAATCTCATCGGCCTGGCGGAGCTCTTTTTCAGTAATATCTTGTATTTTATATGTAATATTATTTTCTGCAGCCAATTCCAATACAACCTCATATGTCACACCTGGCAATATTAAATGACTTTGGGGTGGTGCCAATAACACTTGGTCTTTAATAACAAAAATACTACTTGCCGACCCTTCTGTCAGATAACCGTCCCTAATCAATATCGTTTCTACAGCACCCGCATCCACAGCGAGTTGACGCAACAACACATTGGGTAGCAATGATATCGATTTAATATCGCAACGTATCCAACGGTTATCAGTAGATGTAACAGCAGCTACGCCGCTTGTTAGCAGTTCTGTCGGTGGCGGTAGCAATGGATTGCTTAAAATCATAACGGTAGGCGGAACCTGCGGAAAAGCATGATCCCGTTTGGCTACTCCCCGAGTAATGTGCAAGTATAGCGATTGATCTTCCTCATCGTTTCTGGCGATAACTTGCTCAATTAGATTACACCATTCTTTATCACTATGTGGGTTGTTAAGACGGATGCCATCAAGACTATGCTGTAATCGACGTAAATGTTTTGTCAATCGAAATGGTTTGCGAGAATAGGCCGGAATAACTTCATATACACCATCGCCAAAAATAAAGCCTCTATCCAAAACAGGAATACACGCTTGCTCAATAGGCATAAATTTGCCATTAAGATATATCATGTTTACCCTTTATGAAGCGCTAATATGAAGCCACTCATTAATTTAAAAGCAATTTAACGCCGTCCCAAGTACGGCCAAAGATGTTTGCCGTTTCAACATTCTCCAAGGAGACTAAAGGGTAGGTTTCAATTGTGCGGTCATTTAATTTGAACTTCACCGTGCCTACTTCCTGGCCTACATTAACGGGTGCAATCAGTGGTTGTTTATATTCCATGGTAGCTTTGAGTTGGTCAGCCTGGCCTTTTGGTAAGGTAAAATAGACATCACGGTCAAACCCTGCTTTAAGCATATTTTTGGCACCTTTCCACAATTGAATCGTTGTTAATACTTCATCTTTCTTGTACAAATGCAAGGTGTCGTAAAACTGAAAGCCATAGTTTAATAATCGTTGACTTTCCATGCTCCGTGAATTTGCGGACTCAGCACCCATTACTACAGAAACCAATCGTCTTTTATCGCGTACGGCTGAGGTGACAAGACAATAACCTGCCGCTTTAGTCCAACCTGTTTTCATCCCATCAACATGCGGGTCCAACCATAACAATCGATTGCGATTAGTTTGCGTAATGTCATTGTAAGTAAATTCTTTTATTGAATACAGTAGATAGTACTCGGGAAAGTCACGTATGATTGCTGTTGCCAGCAAAGTAAGATCATGGGCGGTACTATAATGATTAGGGTCTGGCAGGCCCGTCGTATTCGTGAAATGAGTATTCTTCATACCCAGTCGAGCAGCTTCCTTGTTCATCATATGTGCAAAGATTTCTTCTGAACCGGCAATTGCCTCAGCTAAGGCGATGCAGGCATCATTACCAGATTGCACAATCATTCCTCGAATTAATTCTTCGACGGTTACTGTTTTATTCGGCTCTATAAACATGCGTGAACCAATCATTCGCCATGCCTGTTCAGAAACATGGATATTTTGATCGAGTGCAATTCTTTCCTGTTTTAATGCTGTAAATACTACATATGCCGTCATTAATTTAGTTAAAGATGCAGGTTCAACCCGTTCGTGTGCATTTTGGCTGGCTAATACTTGTCCTGTTTGAAAATCTGTCAGTAAAAAAGATTTTGCTGCAATAGACAACGCTGGTTTTTGGGCAAATACGGGCATAACAGCGAAACATATCAATAACGGAAGTAGAAGCTTCATGAGAATCTGCAAAAATTGGTTATTATATCTTGCTCTAGTCAAAATTTTCACCGCTTACTGGAATTTAAACGTTGGAATATCTTAAAGGCCGTTCTAAAAATTACTTGTTTTGCAAGAAAGCTATCTATAACTATTTGATTCATTTAGATCGCCATTCTCGTTAATTGAATTTGCTAAGATGCTTTAAAAAAATGTTTGCACCGTAATTAGGCTTAATTCAATCTTCTTCCGGCTCTGGGTCTTCACGCAAATCAGATTTTTTAGTTATTTGAGACTTTAACGCATCTTGATGTGCTGTATTGCCTGGAATTCGGGGGGTTTCACAATCTACATCTGCATTTTGTGCGCGATGTCGCAATGCATGATCTATCAGAACCAAAGCAAGCATTGATTCGGCGATGGGTGTCGCACGTATGCCTACGCATGGATCATGTCTGCCATGTGTTTCTACAATAACAGATTCACCATTCTTGTCCACTGAGCGTCGACCCAGGCGGATGCTTGATGTGGGTTTAATCGCTATATTAACGGTGATTGCCTGACCAGTAGAAATACCTCCTAAGATACCACCCGCATTATTGCTGAGAAAG
>JAHZIU010000105.1 GCA_022601315.1 Betaproteobacteria bacterium | reverse complement strand
CATTTTCCACAATATTTGCGGCGGCATTGATAAAGCAATCTTTGCCGTCCCAACATTACTGGATGTTTGGATAATCTGCGCAACCGTTAGATCACCTTTATCAGAAACATCACGAATGGTCGACCTGCCCACTCTGAAAGTGCCGGGTGCTGTCTCTAATACCGTATCTGGATTTATTTGTCCGGTCTCTATCGCAATCGCAACAGGAAATGGTTTTAAAGTTGAACCAGGTTCATATGCATCAACGAACGCCCTATTCCGAACATTACTAATACTGCTATTTTCCTCATCACTTTCTCTAATGATGGTTGATTTCCTATTCGGATTGAAAACAGGCAAATTAGTAACGGCCAGAACCTCTCCCGTCTGTGCATCCAATACAACGATACTGCCTGATTTGGCCTGGTGGGCTTCAACAGCCTTCTTTAATTCCCGGTGAGCAAGCGACTGAATGCTTCTATCCAGCGATAAAATAACATCCTGTCCTTGTTTGGGTGAACGTATATTTTCTACTGCCTCAATAATCCGCCCTTTGTTGTCCTTAATAACCCGGCGGCTACCTAATTCCCCAGCGAGCGTTTCCTCCCAACCTCTTTCGACGCCTTCCTGTCCTTCGTCATTAATATCAGTATAACCCAACACATGGGCAGCAGCTTCCCGTGCCGGGTAATAGCGCTTGGATTCATTTTCCAGATATATGCCGGGAATATTCAAATCTGCAATTGCTTCTGTAATATCTGGCGTCACTTGGCGTTTCAGATAAACAAACCGACTACTCTCTCTACTAAGACGCGCTTTAACGTCTTTCATATCCATATCAAGCAGACTAGACAACACCACCAGTTGTTCATGGGTGATTTCCACCAACTCAGGATCTGCACAAACAGACGCGATCGGCGAACTAACAGCCAGCACCACGCCATTCCGGTCTGCGATCATGCCACGGCTCACGTTCATATCTACCACACGGCTGTAGCGTGACGCCCCTTTTTCCTGCAAAAAGTCGTTCTGCATGCCTTGCAGATACATTGCCCGCCCAATCAAAGCCAATAAACCAAGTACCAATAGGCTAAACAACAAAAATGCGCGCCATACTGGCAATTGTAATTGTGGTGCTTGATGATTTATCATGGTTCGAGCACTCCATCCATCTCCGGCAAATCAACATGTTTTTGTGTCGATATAATTTGCACTTTTGTAGCGTCTGGCACCTTCATATTTAATTGCTCTCTTGCAATCTGTTCTATACGTCCATGCATAACCAATGTGCTTTGCTCAAGCTGAAGCCTGCCCCATTCCACCTCAACTTGCTGCGCAATTTCCCTTTCATTCTCCAGCATCATAAAAAACTTACGCGACTTATGCTGGGAAGTCACAACACCTAAGGCACAAACAACTAACACAAAGGTCAAAAAAATGTTCAACTTGAACATTCAACTTATCCATTCAACGAGATTCGTTCTGCAACGCGCATTATCGCGCTCCTGGAGCGTATGTTTATCGCCACTTCTTGTTCTTCAGAACGTTGTGCCCTACCAATCAATTTTAATTTTTGCTGACTTAGTTGCTGAACCTCCTTTTCTCGAATTGGCAATCTTCGTGGCAATTCATCCGAATTTGCTGCTGCACGCATAAAACGTTTTACAATTCGGTCTTCTAATGAATGAAAACTGATCACCACTAATCTGCCGCCTGGATTTAATAACTCCACACACTGCGGCAGAGCTAACGACAACTCCTCAAGCTCTTGATTGATAAATATCCGTATCGCCTGAAAAGTACGCGTCGCCGGATTCTGCTTGTTTTCCCGTTTGCGCTGACAAGCGCGCACGACCGTGGAGACAATCTCGGCAAGCTGCAATGTGGTAATAATAGGTTGCCGCGTTCTTGCCACAACAATCGCTCTTGCAATCTGCCTAGCAAACCGTTCCTCGCCATAATCTTTTATAACCTTTTCTAATTGACGCTCAGTAACAGAAGCAATCCATTCCGCTGCTGTCTGTCCACGACTTGTATCCATCCGCATATCCAGAGGCCCATCAAAACCAAAACTAAAACCTCGCGAAGCTTCCTCTAACTGCGGTGAAGACACCCCTAAATCTAACAACACCCCATCAACATGCCGAATTTCCAGGGTCTGCAACATTTGTTGCATTTGAGCAAACCCGCCATGCCTGATACAAAACCGTTCATCCTTAATCAAAAAACCTGATTCAATCGCTGCAAGGTCCTTATCAAATGCGATCAAACGGCCCTTACTACCAAGTTTGGACAGTATTAAGCGACTATGTCCGCCTCGTCCAAACGTACCATCCACATACACACCATCTGGCTTAATCGCCAGTGCATCCACTGCTTCTTGCAACAAAACTGTAACGTGCATGTGTGTATCATCACCATTTCTTACAACGTAAAGCCAGCTAACTCTGGCGGTATATCACCGCCTTTAATATCCAGCGCATCTTCAACCTGCAAATTCCACTGCTCTTCATTCCAGATTTCTAATTTTGAACCTTGACCGACCAACACGACTTCTTTGCTCAAACCCGCAAACTTACGCAACGGTGCAGCAATCAAAATACGTCCAGCACCATCCATTTCCACATCGCTGGCATTACCAACAAGTAAACGCTGCAAACCACGGGTAAGGGGATCAAAACTAGAAAGACTGTTTAGTTTTTCTTCTATTGGCTCCCAGGCTGGCTGGGGGTAAACTAGTAAACATTTTGAGGGATCTACTGTGACAATTAAACGCCCATCGCAACAAGACATCAGTTCGCCGCGGTATCTTGCAGGAATTGCAAGCCTACTTTTCGCATCCAAACTGAGTTGCGTGACGCCACGAAACATATCATTCCCTCATATTTCGGGAAAATTAATTGAACCGCATTCAAAATTTTCCCCACTTTTCACCACTTTTCACCACTCTCTCCTACTTGCCCCCACTCTAATTAAAAAACTGCCCTTCGTCAAGTTAAAAAACCGCCTCTCCGCAAGTAGGAAAATGGATATTTTTATTGCTATGACAAAGACTTAAACACACACACTCAAATGCAGGATCCAATAAAATTTATCAAATAAATAAAATAGATAGCAGATTAATTAAAAGTAAATGATTAGTTTTTTTATACCAGATGACTCTAAGTAATTTGCACTTAAATACGAGAAAAGCCAGAAAACCACCACTTTTCCCTAAAAACCACTTGACAAATAAAAAATGACGCCTAAATACTGGAAACAGGCCGCTACAGATTTAGCTGCAAGCGACAGAACAATGCAGCAAATCATTCAAAAATTTGACGGTGACATACTCAATTCCCGCGGTGACGCATTTACCACACTGGCACGCTCTATCGTTGGTCAACAAATTTCGGTAAAAGCTGCCGAAAGCGTTTGGCAAAAAACATTAACTACTGTGCCGGATATCACACCACTAAGCATTGCTCACACTGAATCAGATCTGCTACGCAGTTGCGGCCTGTCCCACAGAAAAACAATCTATCTAAAAGACTTGGCGCAGCATTTCATAGATGGCGTACTAAATGAAACCCACTGGAATAGAATGGATGATGAAGCGTTAATTATCCAATTAACGCAAGTGAAAGGCATTGGCCGCTGGACGGCGGAAATGTTTCTGATCTTTCATATGTTGCGACCCGATGTATTACCGCTGGACGACGCTGGCTTACAACGCGCCATCAGCCAGCACTATAATGACAGCCAACCCGTTGATAAAAAAGTTATGCGCGAATTGGCCAAACCCTGGCAGCCGTGGCGATCTGTAGCGACCTGGTATTTATGGCGAAGTCTTGATCCGTTGCCGGTTGAATATTAAGAGCACCTCTAAAAATCCAGATTTCATACCAACTGCTGTGTTACAGAAAAAATTTATTTCTTACATATAAACCCGGATTTTCCATTAGCAATTTCTCAATAACGAAAAACCAATCAAATAAACAACTTTTATAGAAATCTCCCGGAAGAAAAAATTGCAGATTTAAGTCACTCTAATTTAGAGAAACCAAGTTATATTCAACAAGTTTCTCTAATGGCTTCCATTAGAAAACTTGCCTAATGGAAAATATGGGATAAAACATATGCTTCGCTGCAAAAATTTTTCTACGCCTTGCATTTGGGCGAACTCTGGATTTTTAGATGCACCCTTAAGGACACCGCTAAGATTGCGCATCTTGGCGAGATTTACCAGATCTGACTTACCAAATCGTTTTAACATGCGCATAGCGGCTAATCTTCTCATCAGCCGTCACGATTGGAAGCGCAAATTTCCGGGCTGTTGCTACAATCATACGATCCGCCGGGTCTTTATGAAATTCTCCTGGCAGCATGGTGGACTTAATGCCGATTTCATTATCAACCGGCACAAATCTCACTCCATCAATCTGTGACACTTCACTTAGCCAGCTTTCCACATCCATATTCAGAATT
>JAHZIU010000104.1 GCA_022601315.1 Betaproteobacteria bacterium | reverse complement strand
CAAGAAAAGCAATATCTCCCGGTTGGAAAATATCAGTTCTGCTATTTCGCCGCGACTGGCAACGGTTGAAGATTATGCCCGTGTACTTGGGTATTCTGTCAAAGTGGCTTTTGAGCCGGAAACCACTAAAAGTATTTAGCTATACTTTTAGTGTGTCCAATCCGGGCCACGCTGGCGAAGCTCGGGGCGGTTGCGGTTTTTGTCTTGTCGCTGTTTTTCAAGTTGTTCAATACGTTGCTCGAGTATATCTTGATATTGGGTTACATCGTGTTCCAGTTCATCCAGCCGATGAGATCTCAGTGCTTGCAACCGTTCAATACGTGATTGCAAAGTGCGGCGGGTTTCAAGCTGGCTAAAAATCAGTGCGTCCCGTTCTTGCTGTTGATTTATTTTGACGTGATATGCGTCTTGTTCATTACGTTTTTCAATGTTCTTGCGTTTGCCTGTAATCCGGTCAAACAGACCGCGAACACCTTTTTTAAAATTGTACTGCCATTCCTGCTGTTTTTGTTGCCAGTGAGAATTTTGGGTATCAAGTAATTTTTGTCGTTCAGCCTCGTGCTGGCGCGTCAGCGCTTGGCGCTTTTCTTCTAATTCTGCCATGCGGGTATTGAATACAGAACTTTGTTCTTGAAAAAGAGTATTGAGCCGCAAGGTCATATCCTTGGCAATTTGTATTCTGGTTTCATCAACCGAAGGCAGCGATCTTTCATCGCTTAATTTTGCCCGGACTTCCTTTGCATTAATTCCTATCCACTTTTTTGAAATTGAAAAAACTTCTCCCCGATGATCTACTGCGACAAAACCGCGCCGATCACCTCGGGCAAGTACATAGCCGTGTTCTTTCAGTGCAGATGTAAAAGTGTTTTGTGTATCACTGAGTGACCAACATTCCTGAAATACGGCCATTATTTGTTTTGGGTCTTTGCCAATCATTGTGCCAATGTAAAGTTTTTCGGATCACGGGCTTGGGATTGTTTTAACCCGGCTGGCATTGTCCAGCCATGTTCCAGAAACAATTCACGCGACAATGTGTTTAGTTTGCGTTTGGTAAAGGAAAGCTGCACCGCTTTCATTTCATCCACCTTGATCCGTGACCACACGACATGACAATGCCTACGCCCGTTTTTTTCATGGAAAACGATAGCGCGGGGCTGATTATTCAAGCCAAGTCATTGCTCGACTTGCTCAATGGCTTGCTTGAATGTTTTGGTAGAAACATTTTCATCCTTGGGTGGGTTGAGACTTAGCGAGAATAAAAATTGTTTGCAACGTGTGGCGCGGCTAATGGCGTAGGCTTCATTGAGTGCTGCCATGAGATTTTGTGAGGCAAACCCTCGTATCTCATGTAATTCAACATGCTCGTTTTCTTCTTTGAGCAGATGCAAGGCTAAGTCCTTGGCTCCGCCGCGCTGGTTGCCTACAAGGATCATTCTTCATCATCTTCCGGTACCACGCCAAGCGCGGCGATTAGCAACATCTTCATGGTTTGTATTTCTTGGAAGGTCTGTTCAATCTCTTGCTCAATTTCCGGGGTAATATCCAACGCGCCCATATTGGCAGCTTTAGCCAATTGGTTGATATTGGAAGCAAGACGTGACTGGCCTAACTCACTCAATACCAAAGCCAGCATGGCACTATCAACACTAGGCTTTCTAACCTTACGGCGTTTTTCGGCCTGTTGTCCAAATACACGCTCCCGAATATACGCCGCCCATGATTGAGTGCCGCTATGTTTGTTCAGAAAATCCCGCTCACTCTTGCTTAGGCGCATAGAAAACGGCGGCGTATACCGCCGCTTCGGTTTATTGTGGGGCAGGGAAGCCGTAGCCAAAAACGCATCGGCTATAGACAAAGCATTGTTTGAGCCGCTCATAATGATGGCTCCTGTACTTGCTTCTGGAAGTATGGAATATGGTCTTCAAGGTAGGTGTTCCATTGGGCCAGCGTGTCGAAAAGCTCCCGGTAAGTTTCCGTAGATAAAGCAGTTTTCTCTTCTGATGATGAAGTCTTATTATTCCGATTCCACTCTGCTAAAACTTGGCTTTCCGAGTTCGAGGTTACTCTCGGGCCGGGCGCCATTCCTTTTTTTGGCTTAAATTTCCATCTAACACCATGAAAGATAATATAATGTATTTTTTCTTGTGCTAATAGATTGAATTGACAATACCATATCAATACGAATGCTCTTTTATAATTGATGCTTAACATCTTTGCTCGTTATACTTTACGTAAATGATCAGCTGCGTCTTTGCCTGCTATAATATGCAGATTGATTCCAGCCGCTGATTTTTAGCTTGCTCAATAGTCATCACAAGTGAGTAGATGCATAGAGCAGCAAGTAAATTCGAGTGAGTTTTTTGCAGAATGCCGGAGTAATTTTTGTAGCACGAGGGTGATAAGATAGCATTATCTAAAAAATAAAAGGATCACCGGTCAATAGTGAGCCGGTCTGTACAAGATCCTATATAGAATTCTTGTAATTTAGCAACCCAATATCTTGATTATTATATAGGAAACAGTAATTTGCCATTAGACGCTTGTGTTGTGGTAATTTCTCCCTAAAATAATTGGTATGAGAACGGAGAAAGAAAATGACGCCTGTCATACAGCTTATAAAAAAACAGATTATTCCAGAAACAGTTGATCGAACGCCCGATCGGTTTCAGGTTTTTACAGAAAAGCAGCTAGATAAAATTGCAGTTCTAAGTCGGTTGTCAGAACAACATCGTTTCGAAATGAGGGTTGTTTCAACGGTGTTGCCGTTTAGAGTTAATCAGTATGTGTTGGATTATTTGATTAATTGGAACAATATTCCTGATGATCCGATGTTTCAGTTGGTTTTTCCACAGAAAGGCATGCTGTCGGAACAAGATTTTGAACAGATGGCGACCGTGCTGAAAAGCACCACTGATCGTAGCTTAATTCAGCAAACGGCTAATGAAATTCGACAACGATTGAACCCGCATCCAGCGGAACAATTATCGCTGAATGTTCCGAGTATTGAAGAGCAGAGTGCAGAAGGAATTCAACATAAATATCGGGAAACAGTATTGTTTTTTCCTGGCCAGGGGCAGGTTTGTCATAGTTTCTGTAGCTTTTGTTTTCGCTGGGCGCAGTTCATAGGCGACAAAAACCTGCGGTTTTCTAATAAAGAGGCGGAACAGTTACATACCTATCTGGTCAAGCACAAGAAGATCACCGATTTGCTCATTACTGGTGGTGATCCAATGGTGATGAAGACTGACCACCTTGTGTCTTATTTGGAGCCATTATTACGCCCCGAATTTAAGCATGTTCAGACAATTCGTATTGGTACGAAATCGCTTAGTTTCTGGCCGCAGCGATTTGTTAATGATGCGGATGCGGATGCGTTATTAGCATTGTTTAGCAGACTTGTTAAAGCAGGAAAGCATGTAGCCCTCATGGCCCATTTTAATCATTGGCGCGAAATGAGTACGTTAATCACGCAGGAAGCCATTCAGCGGATTCGGGCGACAGGTGTTGTGATACGCACCCAGTCTCCGTTACTAAACCATATAAATAATGATCCGGATATATGGGCGCAAATGTGGCGTGAACAAGTGCGTTTAGGCATGGTGCCCTATTATATGTTTGTTGAACGTGATACTGGTGCCCGTCATTATTTTGAAGTGCCTTTGGCTCGTACGTGGGAAGTTTATCGCCAAGCCATACAGAAAGTATCCGGTCTTGCCCGCACAGCCCGTGGCCCATCAATGAGCACAGGTCCCGGGAAAATAGAGATCCACGGGGTGTCAGAAATTAATGGTGAAAAAGTTTTTGTGTTGCGTTTTATTCAGGCGCGCAATCCGGACTGGGTGCAGCGACCATTTTTTGCAAAATATGATACTGATGCAACCTGGTTAGATCAGCTTAGACCGGCCTTCGGAGAAGAGAAGTTTTTTTTCCAAGACGAATATGATGCGATGCTTCTGAAACAAATCAGCCCACGTGCTTATTAGCCTGGGTAGCTTAACAAGATTCATATATCGTATTTCGTCTACTTGTGGCGATAGTTTCAGAATCGACCAGATGATCCAAGACAATGCGTGGTCTACAGAAAGCGGTTAGACATTTTTAAAGATTGTACGCAATATCGGGTTATCTGGTCGATTTCTTTTTGGCGAGCTGGGAAGCTTTGCTCACTTTGATGCGTCTTATGGAAAAGGACAACTATACAAGTGAGCCATGTTTTGCGGTTAAGCACTTCTCAGCTCGCAGCACCCATCAATACAAAGTTATTGTTACACTATCATCAACATTAGGTCGTTCAGGGCCATATTTTTTCTGAATCATTTGTATCGTGATAATTTTGTGAAGTCTAAAGGCTAAACTACTAAATATTATGATTAAGAAGAATATTTTAATTGTTGAGGACCAGCAAGATATTGCTAATCTGGTAAAAATGCACTTACTTGATATTCAGTGCGACGTTACACTCGCCACCGATGGCAATGAGGGTTTGCAACAGGCGGAGACAAATCGCTTTGACCTGATTATCCTTGATCTTATGTTACCTGGTGTTGATGGTCTGGAAATTTGTCGTCATATTCGCAGGCAGTCAGTCTACACGCCGGTGTTGATGTTGACTTCAAAATCAACTGAACTGGATCGGGTGCTGGGGTTGGAAGTGGGTGCCGATGATTATCTCACCAAACCATTTAGTATTCTCGAGCTAGTGGCGCGTGTTAAAGCCATGTTTCGTCGCATTGAAGCGCTCAATCGCGAGTCGGCGGATAGCCAGGTAAAGCAAACATTTGGCGAATTGAGTATTAATATTGAAAAGCATCAGGTTATGCTGCGCGACCATCTTGTGGAGTTGACAGCCAAGGAATTTGAACTACTGATGCAGTTTATTTCATCCCCTGGTCGTGTTTATACGCGTTCGCAGTTGTTGGATTTGGTTTGGGGCTATGGTCATGAAGGCTATGAACATACAGTCAACTCGCATATCAATCGTTTGCGTGCAAAAATCGAAAAAGATCCTGCACATCCTGATTATATCCTCACTGTTTGGGGCGTTGGATATAAATTTAATGATGCATTTACAGCATAAATGGTGATAAGTCCATGTTAGAAAGCCTATCCAGTAAACTCATCTATACGCTATTTGCCCTGTTGCTGTTGCTGTCAGCCAGCTTTATCGGTTTTGCGTTGTGGAAAACACCAATGTTTTTACAAGAGCTTAATCAAAGGCTTAATCTGGAACTGGCGGATAACATTGTCAAAGAAAAAAATCTTATGATAAACACGCAGGTCAATCATGAGGCCATGCAATCGGTTTTTATGGGTTTAATGTTGGTAAATCCGGTGATTGAGGTCTATCTGGTCGACACGCAGGGTAAGCTGCTGGCCTATTCAGCACCAGAAGGGGTCGTTAAGCGGCAAACGATTGATCTGGTACCAGTGCAGAAGTTTCTGGGTAAAAATCAACATTTTCCAGTGCTTGGTAATGACCCACGCGACTTAGTAGGCGACAAGGTATTTTCAGCTGCAGCCATTTATGACCAGAACAATCTGCAAGGTTATTTATATATCATTTTAGGTGGCCAAGCCTATGATTCGGTGATTGAATTGCTGCATTCTAGTTATATGTTACGAATTTGGATTAGTGCAGTAGTCGTTAGTTTTCTGATTGCGTTGATAGCTGGATTTATGATGTTTCGTCATATCACCAGCCGTGTGCATCTGCTCGCCGCAGGTATGGAGAAGTTTAAACAAAACGATTTTCAGCAAAGCATTGAATTGCCACAACGTTTTGATGGTCGGGGTGGTGATGAGATCGATCAATTGGGCTCGACCTTTCATGAAATGTCAGAACGTATTATTCATCAGGTCAAATTGTTACAAAATAACGATACCTCACGTCGTGAGATGGTTGCCAATGTCTCACATGATTTGCGTACACCGCTGGCATCTTTGCAAGGTTATCTGGAAACACTCAAATTAAAAGTAGATCAATTGAGCGACGAACAACGTCAAGATTACATTGAAATTGCGTACAAACACAGCAAGCGTTTGCGCAAACTGATCGCTGAGCTGTTTGAATTATCAACATTGGAAAATCAAGATGCACCACTGCATTACGAGTCTTTTTCCATGAGTGAACTGGTGCAGGACGTGAGTCAGAAGTTTCGTCTGGAAGCTGAAAACAAAGGGTTGATATTGTCTGCAGCAATATCAACCCAGCCAGCATTTGTTCGTGCTGATATTGGTTTGATACAGCGCGTATTGGAGAATCTGATTGAGAACGCCATTAAATATACGCCTGAAGGTGGTAGGGTATCGGTATCGCTGATTATTGGTGAGCAGACAATCACCACGCAAATTGCGGATACTGGGCAAGGCATTTCAGATGAAGATATGCCGCATATCTTTGAGCGTTTTTATCGTGTCGAGAAACATCGTAATCTCGATGGCACGGGGCTTGGTCTGGCTATTGCACAGCGAATTATGCAGCTACACAATAGTACTATTGAAGTACAATCTGAAACTAATCTTGGTACAACCTTTTCTTTTCCGTTACCGCATAGCAAGTCTTAATAGTGATGTGTTTCAGATTTCTGCTGGTAGATTTTTGCAAATACGCTTCTTGGTATTCTATTATCCCAGATTTTTGTCCTAAGCAACCATGCGCAATAAAGCGCTGATAAAAGAATTTTGTGCAGGATTGACGGTCTGGGGAAAACAGTAACAAAACGCTTATCGAGTACGGTCTGAGTAATCAGTTTTCTGACATCGGAAAAGGCGAAGTGCGCACGATTGTTAACAGCGTAACAACGTTACGGCGTATGCTCAAGTTGATCGGCATATATCCAAGTTACGGTAGCAGCCATCATGTAGAAGTTGAGATGATTGGTAACAGCATGATAGTTTCTGGTTTGGCTTTTTGAGCTACCTATCTCCTGTTTAACTTCTTTGAAGCCGGCTTCAATTTTCCAGCGTGCACCGTAGTATTCGATGATCCTAAATTAATCAGTTAAACCCAGATTTTCCATTAGATAAATTTCCTAATGGAAGCCATTAGAAAAACTTGTTGAATATAATGTGGTTTATCTAAATCGGAGTGGCCTAAATCCGCAAGTTTTTCTTCCAAGTGATTTCGACAAAAGTTGTTTATTTGATTGGTTTTTTGTTATTGGGAAATTGCTAATGGAAAATTTGGGTTAAAAATAATTTATTCATACAATGCATTGAATAACATAACAATTCTTAACTGCGGGGCAGTTAAAGTTGCTCACCTACTGGGTGTATTGATATGCCAGAGATTTTTCCTAAATAACAGTTGGTTATATAAAAACTAGTCATTGAACTGATTAATTTAGGTTGAAGCAAACAACGCTACTTCGCATGTTCCTCTGTACCATATCGACGTAGAAATTCATGCAGTGATAGACCGACTTGAAACTGAATTCTGTTCATTGCCATTCTATTTCCTCCCGGTTTATTGTATAGCTTTGCGATTCTATAGCCTTCTCTGAGAAACGTAACTAATCTGGATAAAGATTGTTTATTCCATTAGTTTTCCGTTATTGCTAATTTCTAATGGAAAATTTGAGATTATCCTAAGATACCAAGTTGAAAGGTATTTTAAGGATCATATAAGTGAAAAAATCCTTTCGTGATAAAGATGTGATTTCTTTGTGACTACTCTGTTAAGTTTTTCTTGCATAGTCTCTGGTAGTTTGTGTAATTAAAAACGTAGCTTAATCATTTCTACAAACCACTCAGTTGAGGAGTAAGATATGTCATTGCTGTTTGAATTGTCAACATTGGAAAATCAAGATGTACCACTGCATTACGAGTCTTTTTCCATGAGTGAACTGGTGCAGGATGTGTGTCAGAAGTTTCGTCTAAAAGCTGAAAGTAAAGGATTAATATTGTTCGCAGCAATGTCACCCCAGCCAGCATTTGTTCGTGCTGATATTGGTTTGGTACAGCGCGTATTGGAGAACCTGATTGAGAACGCAATTAAATATACCCCCGAAGGGGGCAAGGTATCAGTATCGCCAATAATCAATGATCAGACTATTTCCACGCAAATCTCTGATACCGGGCTAGGTATTCCAGATGAAGAAATGCCACATATCTTTGAGCGTTTTTATCGTGTCGAGAAACATCGTAATCTCGATGGCACGGGGCTTGGTCTGGCTATTGCACAGCAAATTATGCAGCTACACAATAGCACTATTGAAGTTCAGTCAAGAGTCAATCTTGGCACGACTTTTTCTTTTCCGTTACCGCGTAGCAAATTGAATTGTCAACATTGGAAAATCAAGATGCACCACTGCATTACGAGTCTTTTTCCATGAGTGAGCCCAAGAATCATTTGATTTTCCAGGGAGGAGATATTACTTCAGATGGTGGTATGTTGTTATTACGCCAGGTAGATAAACAGCTTGGTTTGAGTGAAGCTGTTTCGAAAGCATTGAAAGATTTGCGCCGTAGTGCCAGTTGTAAACATGATGGATTGAGCTTGTTACGCCAGCGGGTTTATGCTTTGGCATCAGGCTATGAAGACCTCAATGATCATCAGCGATTACGGGACGATCTGGCGATTCAGGCCGCTGTTGATCGTACAGCTACGCTAGCCTGAATATTTCACCAGTGCGTTAGATTTTTGCCTGTAATCGTTATTTCTATTGGTTTTTTGCAAATTTTTAGAAAATACAGTCTGTACTTACGACTCACTTGCTGTTTTTAACTTGCCTTGTATTGAATAGAACGCACATACTCTCTACGCCGCAGAATAACTGCGTCTCCGGTCGCGAGCACGCTCAATTCAGTACAAGGCGGTGTTTAAATTCCACCAACTAGTGCAATATTGAAGTTAAGGGTTCTTTGTTCACTTTAATTTGCTGTTTAAGTGAATTTTAGTGATATATTTCAGATTTCTATTAATAGATTATGGTGAGTATTCTTCTTGGAACTCTTTGCAGGTTTACTACCCTACAAATACTCAGTTGATAGGTATTTTAAAGATTATATAAGTGAAAAAAAATCCTTTCGTGATAAAAATGTGATTTCTTTGTGACAAAGTAGTTAGGTTTTTATTGCATAGTTTCTAGTACTCTTTCTACTTGAAATTGCCGCTGAAAAGCTAACTCGCAGGGCGATCACAAGATGTCCTGTCCTGTCATGTGTTGCGGCACTTGCCAATGGAATAACCATTGCCTGCACGCTGTGCCTTGTGTTGAAACATCTTGTGAATGTTGTACCCGTCAATATCAAGTTGAAAGAGTACTCGTTGTTTGTGAAAATAAAAACACACCTTAATTATTTCTAAAAACCATTCAGTTGAGGATAAAGATATGTCATTGATAAGAAAACTGTTACTAGGTATTGGTGTGTTGTTCATCAGTCAATCTGCTTTGGCCGCAGACTATCGTGTTGAAATCACCAATTTAACGTATCAAATTAGTTTCACGCCGCGTATTGTAATTGCGCATGTTCCCGTTTCTTTTTTCTCAGCAGGTGATGATTTAAATGATTCTGAAGGTGGCCTACTTAATGGGCAGGTTAATAATGCCCTGAAAGAAATTGCTGAATCTGGCAGTATCGATCCCATGATAGGAATCCTTGAGCAAGAGGAAATTGCGCCGCTTGTGTCCTTTGCATCTGGTGATGGTTTATTAGCTGGTGGACAAAAGCAAACAATTGATTTGATGGGTGTTGAAGGGCTCAGCAAAATTTCATTATTTGCCATGATGCTGCCAACAAATGATGGATTTATTGCATTGAATAATAAAGACCTGCCTGAAACGGGCAGCGTTAGTTACCATATTAACGGCTACGATGCGGGTACAGAAACAAACACCGAGGATTGTGCTGATATTCCTGGGCCTTTATGTGGCGGAACAGGGCTGTCTCCGAATGATACAGGTGAACGCTTTGTACATATTCATCGCGGCATTAGAGGTTTGGGTTCAGAAATAAATGCGGCAGTGTATGACTGGAAAAATCCAGTTGCAATTGTAACGATCACTAAAACTAGTAATTAAGAAACTGCCGATTAATTCTGTGTCGTTTGATATTGATTCATGAATTAATCGGCAACTATTTAATCTCTCGAAGCTGTATCGAACATCAGGGTATTTTAACTAGGCAATGCGTTGGGTATTGTGCTCATAACGCTGTAGATTGTAGTTAGAATCGTTTTGGGATACTTGCAACATAATCAAGTGTATGTCCCCAGAGTTTCCCGGAATTTTAGAATTTTTTGGCGTATTTTTAAATTGAATGATGTAATTTTAATTAGGGTATTTCAATTACATTTTTAGAAAAACATACAAAACGATTCCTGCTGTGATTAAAGTTATGAATGAAGCAATAATATTTAATATGGCTGTTTGTCTTGATGATTGTATTGTTTTATGAACTTGGCTGAATCCTGTGTTTAATTCATCTGTCCATTTTTCAATAATAGCTGTAGATTGTTCCTTCATAACCCTGGCAATTTCTGTATTGCTAGAGGCAATGGTGGAATCCAATATTCT